>CAIKYN010000274.1 GCA_903831635.1 uncultured Spartobacteria bacterium | reverse complement strand
GGCATCCCGATGGAGGGGAGTTTCTCACACCGGAATTCTGAATGATCCCTTAACGCCACGGCATCGATTTCCTTCTCCGAAACAAGAAGCAATACTTCGTGACCGCGTTCATGCAGCTCCTCGGCGACCGCAAGACCGGGAAAGAGATGCCCTCCCGTTCCGCCACAGGCGATGACAAATTGTTTGGGAACCGCCATGAGTGACTCCTAGATTCTTGGAACGGATCGGGCGGCAAGCACGACCTGCCTCTCCGGAACGGGAGCGATCGGGATGCCGATGCGGTGAATGTTGACGAGGATTCCAATCATGAAAAGACAGACGGCCATGTTGCTTCCCCCGTAACTGATGAAGGGCAGGGGCATCCCTTTGTTGGGAAGCATTGATGTCGTCATTCCTATATTGACCGCTGCCTGCAACGAGATCAACAGGAGGATTCCCATGGCGAGAAGTTTTCCAAAACGATCCTTCGCATTGGCGGCGATAAGCCCCCCGCAGAGGATAATGAGAATAAATCCCAGAAGAACGAGCCAGGTGAAGATCAGGCCGAGTTCCTCACCGATCATCGGGAAGATAAAGTCTGTGTGGGCATAAGGGAGATAGAGCAGTTTCTGTCGTCCATTTCCAAGACCAAGGCCCTCGAATCCTCCCGATCCGAAAGCGATGAGGGCCTGCCACTGCTGGAGTCCCTTTCCCAACTTATCGGATTCAGGATGCATGAAGGTCATCATGCGGGCGGCACGCTCGGGGATCAGCATGGCGATTCCAAGCAGTCCCGCCAGTCCCGCTCCGCAGAGACCGCCAATGATCATCCAATTGGCACCTCCCACAAGACAGATGGCGAGTGTTGTGGCACCGATGAGAGCCGCTGTCCCGAGATCCACCTCCTTGGCAATCAGTCCTAAGAGGATCGCCACCACACCGATCGGAATCACAAATCCATCAAGAAGTTTCCGGGGATCGGTCTCCTCACGGGAGAACCACCAGGCGACAAAGAAAACCGCGGCGATTTTCCCTAACTCGCTGGGTTGGAAGACGAGAACGTGCAGGTTCAGCCAGCGATGGGATCCATTGATCTTCATTCCCACATGGGGAACAAAGCATAGGGCCAGTAAAACAACCGAGACTCCGAACCAGATTTTCCAAGTGCGCTGCCAGAGATGATAATCGGTCATTGCGCCGAGAACGCAGACTCCCATGCCGATAATCAGCCAGAAAATATCCTTTTTGACGAAATAGTAGATATCACCATGGCTTTCCTGGGCGTAAGCACTTGTGCTGAAGAGCATCACCACCCCCAGAGCCAGCAGCCCGACCACTGAGATCAGGAGGAGATAAATGCTGCTTCGCTGCACGGCTCCTGGATTTCAGAGTATTTGTGGAGGGGATGCCGCGGGAAACCGGAATCTTTACTGAGCCGCTTTCTTCGATGAAATCGAAGCAGTGGAAGTTGGAATCTTCAGCTTCTGGCCGATCTGGATTTTCTTGGGATCGGTGATCCCATTCGCTTTGATCAGCTGATCGGGGGTGATCTTGAACTTTTTGGCGATCTTGTAAGGGCTGTCACCCTTGACGACGGTATACTCGGTGGTCGCCCCCTGATCTTCGGTTGTGATTGGCGCAACGGGAGCGCCGTCTGATCCAGTAACGGCATTCGCCGCTGAGCTTACCGCACCGGCAACAGCGGCAGGCGCCTGCTGCACGCTGGCCGCGACATTGCCTGCTTGAGCAGAGACATCGGATGCGGCCTGGCTGATCGCTTTGACGGGAACCTTCAGGATCTGGCCGACCTGAATCACCGACTTTTCGGTCATCCCGTTCACTTTTTCGAGTTCCGGAATGGCCACCCCCAGAGAGGAAGCAATTCTCGTCAGGGTGTCTCCCGCCTTAACCATGTAGGTGTTTGCCGTTGCGCTTGGAGTTGAAGCTGCGGGCGCCGTAGCTGCTTGCGGTGTTGATCCAGTAGGTTCCTGAGCGGATGCCGTGGCTGCAACGCCAAGACCGGAGGCCCCGATGGTCTTACCAATCATGCTACGGGCACTTGCAAGGAATCCTTTGTGTGCGGTTGGAGCCGAGGAAGCTGAGGGACGGGTTTCCGATGCCTGCTTGGCAACACTTTCGCTGGAAGCTTTGACCGACTTGGGAGCATCGCTCACCTTGGCGACAAGCGGAGCCTTGCTAGCTTTCGGCGGCTCCTCTCCTGGACTGGAACCTCCGGCTCCACCCCCATTACTCACTCCTTGGTCGTTGGAGAAATCCTGTTGCGGAGCAGCGGGCTCGGTCGAGCGGGCGGTCTTGGCAGCGGATGACTTGCCAGCCTTCATGGAATTGAAGGCATAGAGTCCACCCACAGCCACCACGTGAAGAAGTAAAACCACCATGAAAGCATGAGACAGTTTCATGTTTGGTTCAGGTCCATAATCATCAAACTCCTCTTCGTGGGAGTTCATGGTTGCAGCACGTGCGCGCAGCCGACGGGTACGTTTGGGATTCATCGGATTCATGAGTCGGAGTCTGTTGTTAGTACTACTAGGTATTGTGGTTATTGATGAGCTAAAAGTTTATTTTTACTAGGGATTGTGT
>CAIKYN010000273.1 GCA_903831635.1 uncultured Spartobacteria bacterium | reverse complement strand
CTCAGGTGATATACTCTCCATTGCGACGGCAGGTATCATCTCTGACTCCACATTTGCCAATGTCACTGGCATCAAGGCGCTCTCTCTGACCAGTGCTTCTTCTGTTAATCTTGGTACAAATGCTGTCAGGGCAGGATTCTCCTCCTTCGTTGGTGGAACAGGTGGAGATACCTTCACCCAGACCGTCTCAGACACCCTCCATCTCACATTCGTCGGAGGCAACTCAGCCGCCAATACCTTCAACATCGCAACAGCTTTGGAACTCTCGAATGACAACATCAGTGGCGGCACCTCCAATAACATCCTTTCCTTGCAAACAGGAGGATACATTACCGACTCTACGTTTGCCAATGTCACTGGCATCAAGACTCTTTCTCTGACCAGCTCAACTTCTGTCATTCTAGGTGCTGAAGCAGCTGGCGCAGGTTTCTCTACAATTTACGGAGGGACTGGAAGCGATACTTTCAATGCAACTGGAGACTCCTCTAACCTGACAATTCAGGGTTTCTCTGGTGCTGCGGCTGTAAATAAAGCCAATGATTCCATAATTGGCGGATCCGGGGCGGATATATTCGTCTTGGCTAACACAGGAGATACCAATAATGCCTACGGCAATGGTGGTAGCAATGTTGCCACGATCAATAACTTCATAGCCGGTTCAAGTGCCGACATCCTGCAGCTACATGATTTTGGCGGTGGTGTCGGCAACACTGGGCCTTACGCTTATCATACACTCTATGGCGGTGTCGGCATCATCGATGTTTACAACTACATGGGAAGTGCTCAGTCCAATGAAGTAGCCGTTCTGCATATCACTTCGGGCACCTTCACGTGGGACAATAATGCAAAATTTGTCTAAGAGCCTTTATAATCCTCTTACCAAATCATGAAATCACTTTCGAAAATCTCAGTTCTCATCCTTGCCGTGTTTGGAGTTCTCTCCATACGCACATCGGGAGCGACCGCCACCTTCCCAAAGAAACCCATACCGATGATCCAATGGGTCTACTCGTACAAGGATGGCTCCAAGGCAAATACCATTGGTGCAGCCCTCAACGGGAATGCTATGCCAATCACGGTCCCCTATCCAACCGCAGCCTACGGTCCTACCGATATCTCCAATGCCTATGGATTTAATCTAATTCCAACAAATGCCAATGGGACAGGGCAGACAATAGCCCTGATTGAGGGAGGAAATAGCACAACCATCCTCAGCGATTTTACGAATTTCTGTAATGCCTACGGACTTCCTTACAATACTAACAATCTCTCCAACACAATCTCCATTCACTACGCGAATACCAATCTGACGTCTAATGATCCTGCTTGGGCAGGAGAGATGGCGTTGGATGTGGAGTGGGCTCATGCGTTGGCGCCTGGAGCAAAGCTGGTCGTAGTCGTCGGCAGTATCGAAAAGGGAACAAATTATGGTGCCACCAATACCAATGGGCTGGATCCCATCAAATATGCCGTGACCAATCTGGGAGCCACCGTAGTCTCCATGAGCTATGGCTCCTGGGGAACTAATGGGGGTGAACCTGCACCGACGGAGGATGCTGATTATCAGAACAGCCCCGGAGTAACCTTCGTCGCTTCTGCGGGCGATTCTGGGGCAGGCACAGCAGCTAATCAGAGTATAACTGCACTCACTCAACCCGCTGCCTCACCCTATGTGCTATGTGTCGGAGGGACCTCACTTTACTACAATAGCACCAACAAGCAGGTCACTCAGGAAGTTGTCTGGAACAATTGGAACGCAGGTTTGCAAAATTCTGGTACAGGCGGAGGTGTCAGTGAATATGAGGATATCCCTCCGTATCAGGTGGGTTGGAATGTTACTACTGGACGCGGAGCGCCTGATGTGAGCTTCGTTGCTGATCCTTATACAGGAGTGAATGTCTATGAAGCAGGCGGATGGATTAAAGTTGGAGGAACGAGTCTTAGTGCTCCTTGCTGGGCTGGACTTATTGCCTGTCGTAAGACTGTTCTTCCCTCAACAGAATACGCGCTTTTCAATACCGTACTCTACCAGACATCCAGAACTCGATATGCCTCCCTCTTTCGGGATATTCTCTTTGGCAATAACAATACGACTTCTAATAATGGCTTCGTTGCAGGAGTTGGTTATGATCTAGTGACGGGTCTTGGCTCCCCCATCGCCCCCGCCATCGTATCGATTCCTCTAGCCACTAATAATCTCACGAACAATGGTGTGGTTGCTTGGGGGAGAAATGATGCCGGACAATCAATCGTACCATCCTCTCTCTCAAATTCCCCAGCTTCAGGATCTGCATTATCCGCCCTATCGGGAGGAATTCTTCATTCCCTAGCCATCAAGACCAATGGAACAGTAATCGCCTGGGGTGCCAATACCAGTGGACAGTGCACAGTCCCTTCGGCACTGACTAATCCGGCAATCACCGCCACTAACCCGGCAATTCAGGTTTCGGCAGGATATGCTCACTCTATCGCTCTCTGCTCTAATGGGATGGTCTATGCATGGGGAGACAATACTTACAATCAGACTAATATACCGGTATCCGCCACGAATGTGGCTCAGATCGCGGCGGGAGCGTACCATTCTGTGGCTATCAAAAGTGATGGATCGGTCGTGGCCTGGGGAAATAATACATACGGTCAAACCAATGTTCCACTTGGCCTCACAAATGCAAATTCGATAACCAATCATGCTGTAGCAGCAGGTTATGCACACTCCATGGTGATCCGTGAAAATGGAACTATTACTGTCTGGGGAAACAATTCCTACGGTCAGACAAATATTCCCTCAGTTCTGATTTCAACGAATTATACCTCCTCAAATCCTGTTGTCGGAGTCAGCGCTGGCTATGGGCACTGCGCAGCTCTCACTTCAAACGGTCAAGTTATTGCCTGGGGAGAAAACAACTACGGACAGACGACGATTCCCACAATCCTCGGGACGAATATTCCTGTGACTCCTAATGCCCCGACAAACTCACAAACACCAATAAGCAGTCAGATCGTTCAGATCTCAACTGGTGCCTACCATACTATGGCCCTAAGAAGGAATGGAACTGTTGTCGCATGGGGCTGCAATGCCAGTGGACAGTGCAATATTCCTTCTTCTCTAAACAATATTCTTCAGATTGCAGCTGGTGCTTATCACTCCTTAGTGACGCATTGATATGTGGGAGATTTAATCCCTTGTTGTATTAAAGATATTGAAAAAGAAAATTTTACAATAAGCCTTTTCATTTAATTCCCCACGAAATACCGAAGGTCATAAATAAAAATTCCCACCTCCAAGACCACTATGCTTGCGGAGTAAGGAGCAATTTATTTGATAAAGAGAGTCCCCTGTTCTAATAGGAACGTTACAATCGCTCTCTCAGAACCTTGCTAAGGCAGATCAGGAAGATAACTCCTAACACTGCCCTGATGGCTGGCCAGAGAAACATTTTCCAAGTCACTGTCACAGAGATCTGTGCCATAATCACCTCCGGACAACCCGTTGGATAGACACGATAGACATGCTCACCAGGCCATGGCATGGGGAATATAGCACTCCACTCTCCATTCTGATTGGTGGGTAAGACCTGTATCCTGCGCCAAAAGTCTTCCCCACTATCACCCGACCTGTCCGTGAGTGCATTTCTGGAAACCTTTTCCGCGATGACGAAATGCGGCGTCCCCTCTCCACGATACAGCCAGTGCAGCACTAGGGAATTGATAAGAAGTCCGGATTGAAGAGCCGAGGATAAGTTCGCAGCGACACATCCGGAATCCTGCCTGGAGAGCCTGTAGAAACCTCCCGAGGGATTGATTGTGACAACCACAGATGCACTAGCACTGGCACTAGGATTGGAGTGAGTCGGAATAGGATAAGAAAGGTTGTCGGGGTGCTTCACGGATACCTTCCATTGCGCCGTGCCGATACTCCTACCCTCTTCCAGAAGGGTCGCTGAAGGAAGGAAATCACCCGACTTCACCGAACTCCATGAAAACAGGAAGGGTTGGGAAGCATGGGGGGGAACTTTCAAATTCTTTGTGATGATCCCGGAGTCGGATTCTTCCTCTCGATAGCGAATCTGAAGCGAACGTTCAACCGAGGAGGTGCTCTCAATAACTCCATGCAGGGTGATTGGGAGATGGTCCTGAGTCGATAGAGGCTGATCTTGGAGAGCTTTGATGGAAACTCTCCCCTTAGGCCCGAGTGCGATGATCTCCAGCGGAAGCGTAAAATTCCCATCTCGGAGCGCAGGATGGAGTTCCCTTCTCTCCTCGTTTTCCAGATAAAGGGAGCCGATAGAAAGCCAGACTTCTCCACTTCCCTTTGGGGGAATCCTTGCAGGAAGGGAGCAGAGGAGACCGGTATCATCGGTCCAATCGATGGTCATTTCTCGGGCAGAGGAGTTCGTAATGTGAAAGACAGCCTTCGGATGCTCTGTACTGACAATCTCACTCGTGGTGTCGATCAGGAATGGAACGATCCCCTCACCCGTGATCGGGACTGAGGGGAAGTTGGGAATCTCGGGAGCAGCCCTGAGTTCCGCGGTCTCTTGTTTGGATTCCGTCGGTCTAAACTCGATCTCAAAGGACTGACTCTCCTTCTCTGCGAGCGAGAAGACACCATCGCCTACGACGAACCATGGGGCAGGAAGAAGGAGTGTCCCGGAAACGGACGCACCGAAACTATTGGAGATGAGGATGGTTCTGTGGGCAGTAGTGCCAATCGCCACCTTGCCAAAATCGATTTTCCCGGGAATCACCGAGAGCGATCCCGGGGGGTCCTTGATCCGAATCGACGCGACATGAGTGCTCCAAGCCTGACCGGGAGCCTGGATCCGGAATTCGAAGGAATCATCCTCGGACTTAACCGCGCTGTCATTGACATAGCGGTAGAGGTGGACCGAGGCGGAATGGCTTTCAAGACTCTGCAGCGATCCAAATCTGGGAGGCTTGGAAATTTGGAATGAGACCTCACCCCCGTTCGGAGAGACTACTGCGATAGGCAAATCAACCTCACCCCCGCGAATCAGCTCCCCGGTAACAGGTTTTATAAGTACAGTAGGGGAGACTCCGCCCCGACGATCCTGTCCGATCCCCTTCCCCGAAGGAGTGATTGTGATATCAGCACGAAGTACACCTGCAAGGCAACCAAGGAAGCAGGTTAGAACTATCAGTAAAACGACCCTATAAATCCCGCAAACACCAATCAGTCGATGTGAGGCGATCGAATCACACCGATTCATCAAGGGAAATGGCTTCAGGGCTGTGAGGGGGATGATCCCCCCGAACCAATGGGGACTGAAGGCTGGACGGAGCCATCGGCTCGAACGGTCAGGTTCCCGTGCCCATGGACATTGGCAATCTCGCTGAACCAAGGCATCGCGGGCCAGCGGTTAGGGGTTCCCGGACGGGAGTCAAAGAGAGTGGGGAGATAATCGATCCGGGGAGTCTTGTTGGTGCCCTGTGTTCGCTGAGCGATCCTTTCGATGGTGGGGCAGAGCCATGTGGCAGGAGGCACATCCAGATTATTACTGGAATACTCGAGCCAAAATTGGCTCTCTTCCGGACTTCCCGGCTTTACACCCTTGGGTAACTGAGGCCAACCATCAGGCTCCGTGGCACACGGAGCAAAGTGAATCCAGAGTTGATGAAGATGTGACATGCAAACGATCTCATTTGCCTTTGCTGGAATGGTACTGACGACTGGAAGAAGTAACGCCATCAGGATTCCGACAATCCCTACGACCACGATTAACTCGATAAGAGTGAATCCAGAACATCTCAAAGAGCAACCGGAATTTCTAATTGAGTTGCTCGTCATGTGTTACTTAAAAATAGGAGATTTATCCTATTTCTTTTCAGAATTCTCTACTGAGGAGGGTTAGTAACAGTGTAATAAGTATCCGAATAAGGAACATTAGACTGATTATTAACCGTATTGAAAGAAGTGTAAGTATCGGCCACGCGGATCCCCTCGACAGTGATCGGTATAGTAATCGAGGAAACCTGTGCAGGGAGAGTGCCCTCCACACCATTCGTTGCAGGACCACTATTGGTTAATCCAAAAGGCGTTTGTTGAGCTAACTGCTGCTGAGTCAAAGTACCATATGCCGTAAAGGTTTGATTCGGGTAGCTATTTTTAACTTTCCCGTCAAAGGACCCATTCATATAAACTCCACTCTGCACATAATTAGTTCCAGAGGGTTCAAGAGCAACTGTATTAGTGGCTACAAGGTTGGTCACATAAGGAATCGTAGTACCATTTGAATCAGTCACCGTGCTCTGAACGATGATATTTGTCTGGATTTGAAGGATGACAGGGAAATTCGAATTGTTTGTATTAAAAATCTCTGGGTAGATAGTCGATTGATTGGTGCCAGAAAGGTTTTGCCCACCCCAGATTTGTCCATCAATGGTACCCGATGAGGGATTCCACATCCCGACGGAATTTCCCATGTAGGTGTTACCCTGGAAAACAATGACCGAAGAACCTGAGGAATTCGTGCTCACACCATTCGTACTTGCTCCGGTACTGAAGAGAATGGTGCCGCTGAGATTCTCACCTCGTACCACTGCACTGAAAGTACCAGTTGTTTGAAAGAAAGTGCCATTGCCGTAAGGATTTCCATCCTTGTTCGATGCACCCGCGTGAAGCTGCGGAATCATGCAAAAGAGGAGGGCACCTAGAGTGACCTTGAAGCAGGCTTTGAGAGGGGAAGTTGGGAGAGTCATGGTCGGTTGTACTTTATCTGTTCAAGGGGGCTTTTCTGTCAAAACAAATCACATCAAGAGAGGAAGATTCCGAAACCTTGGGAATCGCGTCAGTTCTTACGGTTTTACTTCATACTTCAGCTTTCATCCTTCAGGCTTTCGCTTGATGTCTTCACGTCTCTCCGACTACCAATACCACCTTCCCTTGGAATTAATTGCCGATCGACCAACTGAAAGGCGCGAGCAATCCCGGATGATGGTTGTCGACCGCGGTTCTGAAACGATCTCTCATCACTACTTTAACGAATTCCCTACTTTCATCGCGCTAACGGATCTCGTTATTCTCAATGACAGCCGGGTCATTCCAGCTCGCTTACACGATACTACGGGAAAGATCGAGATTCTGCTTCTGGAGAAACATTCCCCGATCCGCTGGACAGCCATGGTCCGTCCCGGGAAAAAGATGAAGGTGGGGGCTCGTGTCGATGTAGCCGGAACTGAGGCAGCTGTCCTCACGATCCACGAGGATGGGACTCGGTTGCTAGAGTTCGCCTCTCCACTCGACCTGGAAAGACACGGCGAGATGCCGATTCCTCCCTATTTCCATCGTTCGGCTGATGCTCAGGACAAAGAGCGTTATCAGACGGTCTTCGCGCAGGATCCGGGGTCTGTCGCTGCTCCCACAGCAGGACTGCACTTCACTCTGGAAATCCTCGCTAAGATCCCGCACGCCTTCCTGACACTGCATGTGGGGGCAGGAACTTTCCAGCCGGTCAAATCCGAGGATCTTTCGGAGCACCGGATGCACCTAGAACACTACACGCTACCGGTCGACGCTGCGGCTCGCATCAACTCCACCAAGAATCATGGGGGACGCATCGTTGCCATTGGGACAACATCGACCCGCGTTCTGGAATCTCAACCGCAGGGTGAACTCGTCCCAACGAGCGGATCGACAGAAATCTTTATCCGTCCTCCTTACCAGTTCAAGAGAGTCGATACCCTACTGACTAATTTCCACCTGCCAGAATCGACGCTTCTGATGCTGGTGAGCGCCTTCGCAGGACGAGAACTGATCATGGAGGCCTACGAGCAGGCGGTCCGGAATAAATACAGATTCTTCAGCTACGGTGACTGCATGCTGATTGTGTGATCCTACGGATCACAGACTGAAGACCGATGGAGGTTAGACTAAAGGTCATGTGCATCCAGAAAATCCCGAAGATCACCAAGAGTGACTGTAGTAATCACGATTAGTTTTTCCTTCAGCCTTCAGCCCTCAGCCTTCAGTCTCTCCGAATGCCATTGATGACCATTTCCGAACTGAAGAAAGCTACCCGTGAGCACTCGCCTCAGGAGGCCGTGATCCATGCCCAGATCGAAAAGATCACACGCAAGGAAGCCTCCAATGGAAAGCCGTTCTTCGAGGCAATCTTCAGGGATGCAACCGAGAGCCTCACACTGCGTGCTTGGGCTGACAGCGTTGCCTTTGAGGCATGCTCAGGTTCAAAGCCTGGCGAGTTCGTCATGATCGAAGGACAGTTCAGCCACAGCGCCTCCTATGGGCTTGATGCCAAGGGCTGGGAAATGAATCCCCTCCCCGATGACTCCGTGGATCTCTTGCTGGAGGGCTCTGCCGAGAGGATTGCCCTTCTGGATCGCGCCTATGCAATCATGACCGATGCGGTGGAAAGCATCCGTGACCCGAGGATGAAGGCCCTGTGCCATCGCTTCCTTTCCCAACATGGTGCGCGCTTCCGCAGGGCAGCTGCGGCCCGAGGGAACCATCACGCCCGCCGTGGGGGGCTTCTGGAGCATACCTCGCGGATGATGGAATCGGCCTTGGCGCTCTGCATGGTCTATCCCGAACTCCATCGTGACCTCTTGATTGCTGGGGTTCTCTTCCATGACACGGGAAAGCTTTGGGAGACATGTCCTCCGGAACGAGGCTTCGGCATCGAGTCAGAACCGCGTGGCGAACTACTGGGGCATCTTTCGATAGGCATCGAGCTGGTCAATATGCTCTGGCGTGATCTCCCCAAGGAAGGCTGGGATACCATGGTCCCGGCATCGGAAGATGTCCGCCTTCATCTTCTCCATCTGGTGGCCTCTCATCATGGACAGCTTGAGTTCGGCTCTCCTGTACTGCCCAAAACTCCCGAGGCCGCCTTGCTTCACTTCGTAGACAATATCGACGCCAGGATGGAGATGTTCTTCGCAGCCTACTCCAGCGGTAATGCCGCATCGAATGGACAACGGGAGTGGGTCCGCCCCCTGGGAGTTGCTCCGGTCACACCACTCGCTCACTTCCCCTTGTCAGCAGAGACCTCCAAGGGAGCCGAGTCAGCACCCAAGCAATATTCGGATTCACTACTTTAATCTTGCCAAGAGGCACCAAATAAAGTCATTCATACTTTCCCGTGAAAAAGCTCCCCCTCCTTCTGATTGCCATTCTCTTGTCAGGAACCAGCTCGCTCGTTTTTGCTGACATTCAGTCGCCTCCTGCATCCGAACAGGGACCCACGCGCAAGTTGGGACGCGGTCTGGGTAATATTCTCTACGGCTCCACGGAGATCATTGATTCGATGTCTGATGTGAATTACATGGAAGGAAACTCTGCGGCCTTTAGTTATGGACTGGTCCGTGGTCTCGGCAGAACCTTTGCCCGCCTTGGATATGGCATCTTCGAAACGGTGACCTTCCCCTTCCCAACTCAACGCGGCACCTATCAGCCTCCTTACAATAACAACATTCAGTGGCTGAACTCAGGCTACTCGGAGTTCCCACCAGAGGTTGGATTCGAAACAAAATACGACTACTGCCGCCAGTACTCGATCCAGAGTTGGTAGTATTAGCCTTAATGGCTGAAACGAGTAAGCTAATCTCACGCTTACTTGCCGAGAGATTTAAAATATGGAACTCAGGAAAGCTGGAAGAAATTCAAGGTGCTTTCTAAAAACTGAGTCTCATTGAATAAAACCTTCAAGGAAGAGTGTCTCCTTCTTCAGTACCTTTCCTGAGTTCCTGAGTTCCTGAGTTCCACATTTACACTTCTTTCTCTTCCGCATTCCAGACACGGTAACCTGCGACGAATTCTTTTCGGAATTCTGCAAATGATCCATCCAGAATCGTTTCCCTGATCTTCCTCATGAGGGAGAGGTAGAAGTGCAGGTTATGCAGGGAGACAAGCCGTAGACCGAGGATCTCCTCGGCCTTGATCAGGTGCCTCAGGTAGGAGCGTGAGAAGGTCGTGCAGGCGGGACAGGTGCATCCCTCCTCAATCGGGAGAGGATCACGGGTATAGGGGGCGTTCTTGAGATTCATTGTGCCCTTTGCCGTGAAGGCCGTACCATTGCGGGCGATCCGCGTGGGTAACACGCAGTCGAACATATCAATCCCCCGTGCCACCATTTCGACCAACTGAGGGGGTGTGCCAAGCCCCATAGCATAGCGGGGGGCAGTCTCCGGCAGGAACGGAACACTCGATTCGACAGCTTTCATCATCTCGGGCTCAGG
>CAIKYN010000272.1 GCA_903831635.1 uncultured Spartobacteria bacterium | reverse complement strand
GACACCCCATCCCCGAACACCCCTCCGGCTTCTGACTTGCCTGCCGGTTCACCCTCTCCAGTGAAGCTTCCTCCGTTGAAGCTACCACCTAAGCCCGTTCCCACAACTGGAGCGCCACTGCCGGCAACGGGATCGGTGCCTTCCGCACCGCTGAAACCTCCTGTCCCTGCTGGCTCCGCACCTGCCAGCCCTTCAGTCCCTTCCATTCCATCTTCTGCACCTGTTGCTTCCCCCGCGGGGGGGCCTCCTAAGCCTCTGACTCCCCTTGCTCCGCTAAAACCTCTTGGCGGAGTGCCTTCGGCTCCTCCGGTAGTATCGGGAGTACCCAGTTCTCCTGTAGTATCTAAGCCTGCTTCAGCAGTTCCTCCATCTGCAGTTCCCATAGCTCCTGTTGCGTCTTCTCCTGCAGCTCTTAAGCCTGAGCCCGTGGCTCCGAGTGCCGCAGCAGTAAAGCCGATGCCTCAGGCAACGATTAAGCTGCAGCCTGCGCCTGCTGCTGCCGCCCGCAAGGTCGGTGACACAGCTCCTTCTGCAACCGCGTCGGCCCCTGCCGCTGCTACTGCTACACCTGCTGCAGTCTCAGCGACGAAACAAGCAGCCAAAGTGCCTGAGCTCTCGGAAAATCTCGCTGAGACTTCGGATGTTGAGACGAATGAAGAGGAAGAGTCCTCCTCCTCGTCAGAGTTGCCACTCCCATTCCTTATTGCTGCGGCCGCCCTTGCTCTCATTGCTTTCGGCATCCAGCTCTGGACTTTCCTCGCTTAAGTATTTCTTCAATCCACCAACACTGACTTATTATGGCTTCCGAACACGTTCTTGATCTCACTGATGCAACATTCGACCAGGCGGTTGCTTCATCTCCCGTTTTACTTG
Source organism: uncultured Spartobacteria bacterium (assembly GCA_903831635.1). Taxonomy (GTDB): domain Bacteria; phylum Verrucomicrobiota; class Verrucomicrobiia; order Chthoniobacterales; family UBA6821; genus UBA6821. Next base: position 2,562 of record CAIKYN010000272.1, on the reverse strand, counting down.
TCGATTTCTGGGCTCCTTGGTGTGGCCCCTGCCGCATGATTGCGCCGGTCATTGAGGAGCTCGGTAAGGAGCTTGCCGGCAAGGTGACGGTGGCCAAGGTTAACGTGGATGAGGCTGCTGGCGTTGCTGGGAATCATGGCATCACGGCCATCCCGACACTGATGATTTTCCGTAATGGTGTTCTTGCCGAGCGCATGACGGGACTCGCCTCCAAGGCTGCTCTTCTCGAGAAGCTTCAGGCTGCCTGATTTTCTCTCCGCCGGAGGCTCTACTCGCTCCTCTTCAATCCCGGTTCGTGTGACGGACTCCTCCGCAACGCCACGTTCCCTGGGCTACTCCATGCCCGCGGAGTGGGAGAAACATGAGGCCACTTGGATCTCTTGGCCACATGCGGATGGGCAGAGCTTTCCTGAGAGTTATGACCTGGTTGTGCCGACGCTCGTCAAGATGGCTGTTGCGCTTGCGGAATCTGAAATCCTAAGAATCAATATCTCCAACCCTGATCAGGAGAAGGAGGTAAGGAGCCTCTTGGCCTCCAAGGCTCCGATGGAGCGCATTGAGTTCCATGCTAACCCGACAAACGAGCCATGGTGCCGGGATCATGGTCCGATCTTTGTCAAGAGGGACCAGTCTCCGACCATTGCCATTAATGATTTTGGCTACAATGCATGGGGAGGGAAGTATCCTCCCTATGATGCCGATGATGTCGTTCCGACCAGGATTGCACAGTATTTTGGCTTACCACTCTTTCATCCTGGTTTTATTCTTGAAGGTGGGTCGATTGATCCGAATGGCAACGGAACCTTACTGACCACCGAGTCGTGTCTGCTGAATCCTAATCGCAATCCCTCTCTCTCCAAGGAACAGATCGAGCAAGGACTGCGTGATTACCTCGGGGTGGAACAGATTCTCTGGCTCGGAGACGGAATCGAAGGTGATGACACCGATGGCCATGTTGATGATATCACACGTTTTGTTTCCCGTGACACCGTGGTGACCGTGGTGGAGCCGAATCAGGCCGATCCCAACCACCTCCCTCTGAAAGAAAACCTGGAGCGACTGCATGGAATGAAACTCCACGACGGGACGCCGCTCAAGGTGATTGAAATGCCGATGCCGCCCCGAATCGACCGTGAGGGGATTCGTTTGCCGGCCAGTCATGCAAATTTCTATATTGCCAACGAATCCGTTCTGATGCCCGCATTCGGGGGGGCTTCCGATGTGGAGGCCGTGGAGATCCTTGCGGAGCTTTTCCCGACACGGATGATCCGGCCGATTGATTGCCGGGAATTGATTTGGGGGCTGGGGGCTTTCCATTGCCTTACCCAGCAGCAGCCAGCGTAATCGTTCAGGAATTCTCTCTGGGCGAGAATTTGGCGAAAATGTCTCGGATGGAAGCTTGCAAAAGGCTCTTCCGATGTCTGTGCTATCACTTCTATTTATGAATAACGCAATCCTCCAACTAGCTGCCCGCGATGCCCGCGGACTCGCCATCGATGCTGTCACCGCCTGCAAGTCGGGACATCTTGGTCTTCCCCTTGGTTCGGCTGATATCGGAGCCGTTCTCTTTGGTGAGGCTCTCCAGATCGACCCCGCTGCTCCTCGCTGGATCAACCGCGACCGTTTCATTCTCTCCGCCGGTCACGGCAGCATGTTCCTCTATGCATGGTTGAACCTGTCCGGATTCGACCTCTCACTCGATCAGGTTAAGAAATTCCGTCAACTCCACAGCATCACCCCGGGTCATCCTGAGTTTCATGAGACTCCCGGTGTCGAGGCGACTACCGGCCCTCTCGGCCAGGGTGTGGCCAATGGTGTCGGTTTCGCAATGTCCCAGAAGATGGCCGCAGCCCGCTTCAATACTCCGCAGCACACGATCTTCAACAACCATGTCGTTGTTCTTTGCGGCGATGGTTGCCTTCAGGAGGGTGTCTCTGCCGAGGCCTCCTCGCTTGCAGGTCACCTTGGTCTCGACAACCTGATCGTTTTCTTTGATTCCAATAACGTCACCCTCGACGCCATGCTGAACGTCAGCCAGAGCGAAGATGTTGGCGCGCGTTACACCGCCTATGGCTGGCATGTCCAGATGATCGATGGTCACAATCTCGATGAGATTCTTGCCGCCTTCAACAAGGCCAAGTCGACCAAGGGCAAGCCCCATATGATCATCTGCAAGACGATCATCGGAAAGGGTATCCCCCAGGTTGAGGGAACCAACAAAGCCCACGGCGAAGCCGGTGTGAAGTTTTCAGACGAAGCCCGCAAGGGACTCGGCCTCCCCGACGAGAAGTTCTTCATTTCGCCCGAGGTCACCGCTTACTTCGCCTCCGTCAAGGCGAAGCGCGCTGAGGCGCACGCCGCTTGGCAGAAGGAATACTCTGCTTGGCGCTCAGCCAATGCGGAACTTGCCGCCCTTCTCGATGCCGGTATCGAGCAGAAGGTCCCCGATCTTCTTTCCCTGATTCCTGCCTTCAAGCCCGATGAGACCCTGGCAACCCGTAAGGCCGGCAGCATCGTCCTTCAACCCATCTCCAAGGCAATGCCTCTTCTTGTCAGTGGAAG
>CAIKYN010000271.1 GCA_903831635.1 uncultured Spartobacteria bacterium | reverse complement strand
TGCATCCCTACTCCGGGAGCAAACTGCATGAACCATGGCATGGAGGAGCCTTGGAAATGAGCACCGGGAGGCGGCACGTCCACTTTATAGGTCACATTTTTCACAACGACATTTCCCGAGGCGTCCACAAAGTCGCCATAGAGATTGGAAGCATGCTCCTTTTCCTTTTTCTGGACCTTGAAATTACCGACGGGCGAATCGTGTCCCTCTCTTCCCGTTGAGACGGCCGAGATTCCCACCAGTTTGCCTCCCCTGTAATAGAAGAGTTTTTGCTGACTGATATTGATGACGATATGAGCCGGTCCGTTGACAGCCTCTCCAGCCCAATAGGAGATCCTGTCGGCCAGTGAGGCCGTGGAGGTGCGAGTGACGATGGATCCATCCGTGCCGAGATACTGGGTCGCTGTGGAGTTGAGTCGGCCGTCATACGAGGCGCAGGCTCCGAGCATCAGCATCGCGACGCAGGCAAGCGCAAGCGGGAGTGATCGTTTGAGAAAAAGAAATGACATGAGCCCTTATACTTATGGACGGGATCTCTTCCTAGTCAAGTGGATGGGTTCTTGAGATGCCTCAATCGATGTGAATGGTGGCAGGGATCGGGGCGGGGGTTGGCAAGGGATCGGCCTTCTTTTTTTTGCCTTTCTGAGGAGTCGAAGTGGGCTGCTCCGGGGTCGGCAAGGGAACGGGACGATCGGAGAGATTGGGAATGCTTCCAGGAGTCGGGGTGGCTTTTGGATCGAACAAGGTGCCTCCCACAACAGAGATGGTGCCATCGTCGAAGCGCTTGAGTTGAGGACGTGTTTTTGGAGCGTTGTAGGAGAGTTGTTCGAGGATCTTTCCGTCCAGACCGACCTTGGTGTAGATGAACTCGTGAGGCACGTTATTCTGCAGCACATGGATCGTATTGGATGCATCGAGGAGGATATCGGGCTTCCCATAGGAGATGTAGTCACCAAGGCGGTGAGTGCAGTAGACGATCCCTGCCTCCTTGTCCTCGATCCTTAGATAGAGATCCGTCCGTTCTGTCAGGCGATGGGAAAGGAGGCTGATGGTGCGACTTCCCCCCTTAAGGCCCTCTGCTGCGGGGACTCCGACGGTCTGCTGCCAGAGGAGGCGTCCCTCGGTGATCTCGATCGTGAGCGGGGGGCTGCTGAAATAGTTCGAGAGTTCAGCGGAGTAGACGCTTGCCCTGATCCGGTAGGAACCGAAGTCGGAGATCGGGTAGAGTTGAACGAGGTTGATGGTGCGGGTAATCGATTCCCCGGGCCCGACCTTGATCGGCTCGATTTCGTAATCGGGGTTGGAAGGTGGGATGGGTCGACCATCAAGGGTCTCCACCTGGAAGCCGAACCACTTCTTCCCCTCCACATCCGCGAGGAGCAGGGGATTACCCGAGAGGTTCGTGATCCGGACCGTCGCGAGAAGCGGCTCATAGGCGATGTAAAGTACGCGCTTGATGGAAAGATCGACCAGGATCTGGGCATGGAGGCTTGCCGGAAGAATGGCCATCATACCGAGGAACAGCATCAGAAGTAGCGACCTAGCGCCGGCCACTCCGTGGTGTCGCCCGGCGGGGTTCATAATGGCAGGTGTGCGATGCATCACTCGTCCGTACCGATATAGTACTTGGGCTCGAAAAGCTTCTGGAGTCGTGCGGGTTGTGCGCGGCAGTCCTGAAGATCCCCCTTGTAATAGACAGCGATGACATAGCCGGCAAATTTGACCCCAGGGTCTACTGATTCTGGGAGGTATTTCACCTCGACGAGTTGGGGGGCACCGCTTTCCCAGTTTAGCCATTTGGAGGTGACTTGCGCCTTGCTTGGAACGATCTCATCCCCGTCTTGGTCATAGAAGTAGACCTGAACTTTTTCCAGAGAGCTGTCGATTTGCTCGCGAGAGCTTCCCTTGATGGCTACCTGAAGTTTCTTGGAGCCATCTTCCGAGTCCGAGAGGCGGGCGTTGACGATCTGAAGTGATGCTTCTCCGTTGACCGCCGCATCAGCAGGGGGTTGGCGTGGTGGCAACTCTTCGTTATCAGTTGCAAGAGTCTGTTTGGGCGAGGAATTGCCCGCAGGAGAGTCGGAACCCTGCTGGTCCTGTGGGAGAGAGACCGGTGATTGATGGCTGACTGGATGGGAGAGAGGGATCTGGGGAGCGGTTTGATTTGGGGTGTAGGTATTGGGTAGTGATGCTGCTGCCTGGGCCTGAGAGTGGGACAGGGACAGCTCTTGAGACTGCAGGGGAGAGTTGCCAGCCCTCAGTCCGGAAACAAAACGAGGCGCCAGTGCAATCGCTGCGAGAATCAACTCGATCAGTGCAACCGCACTGAGGACCCAGATCGCTACCCTAACGGGAGTGCTGCGATCGGGACGTGATGTTCCACTGGAGGAGTTTGCAACCATGACAAAATGTAAATCTAGTTCTGAAGCCACTCCCTTCGCAAGCGTGGGCGAATCGAATATGGGAAGGGCAGCTTTGAGGGGCTGGCAGGTGAGAATCAGGGGGAATGGCAGGGGGGGTGGTAGGGATGACAGATCAGTTAGTCGGCTCCTCAATCATGGTGACGCTCAGTTGGAGCGGTTTCCCCGCACGAAGGATCTCGAGGCTGATGGGTGGGCCGACTTCGGCCTCGGCCACGCGGTTGCGTAGGTCCTTTCCATCACGGATCGGATGACCGTTAAAGGAGGTGATCACATCGCCACCGACCAAGCCACTTTGTTCTGCGGGCGATCCGACCAGTGTGGCTGCAACAAGTGCACCACTTGCGTCAGAGAGTCCGAGCTGCTTCGCCAAACTGGCATTCAACGGGCGCATCACGATCCCGAACCATGGGTGAATGACTCGTCCGCGGTGCACGATGTCCTCGTAGACTCGCCGCGCCACATTGGATGGAATGGCAAATCCGATCCCCTCGGAGCCACCGCTCCTGCTGAGGATGAAGTTGTTGATGCCGATGACCTTCCCATGAATATCAACGAGGGGGCCGCCGGAGTTGCCGGGATTGATGGTTGTGCTGGTCTGGAAAAACTCATTGGCAGCCTCGCTGGCGGTGCGGCGTCCCTTGGCGCTGATAATTCCTTGGGTCACTGTTTCCTGCAGTCCGAAAGGATTACCCACGGCAAAGACCATCTGCCCCACCTTGACCAACTCCGAGTCGCCGAAAGCAATCGGCTCAAGTCCCTCGGCAGCGATCTTCAAGACGGCAATGTCGGAACGCTGATCAGCACCCGCGATCGAAGCAGGAAGGGAGCGGCCGTCGCTCAGTTGGATGGTGACCTGTGAGGCACCCTTCACGACATGCCAGTTAGTAACAATGTACCCTTCCGGGGAGACGATCATGCCTGAGCCCATCTTATTGTCCTGACTCACACCTCCACCGCCAAGGCCGAAAAATTGACGGATCAATGCATCACGATCCGGCGCCGTCGTGGTGATGATGCTAACTACGGAGGGAATCACATGCTCGACCAGTTCCGTGAATTCTCGATCCATGATCTCAAGTGATCGGTCGGACTCCAGTGGCGTGCGCTCCTTCCGTTCCTGCAAACCAGCCCATCCAGAATGTGCTTGGGGGACTTGAGGGAGGGGCTTGGATTGCATCAGTCGCCAGAAGGCGACCCCTCCCACGGCAAGCGCCAGGGCGAAAAGAAAAAGGAGGAATGCAGGAAGATTGCCTCTGCCTTTTTTGTATACTCTGAGAATCCTCATCTTTCCGGATCAAGACTGAGTCCTGAGAGAATCGCATCACGAAGGCCTTGCAGAGAAGCCGCCTCTTCCTTCGGCGACTGCCAGAGAATGATAGCTAGTGTTCCGGTCTTGTCGTTGGCACGCAGCACCTCGGTGATCTGCAGGGGTTGATCCCCGGCGACCGGGAAGTCGAAGCGGATTTCATGGAAGGGGCCGTTTTGAGACTCACGCAGCGGAGAGGAATCCTCTCCAGCCTTGTCATGGGCCTCACGGGCAAGAGACAGGGCGTATTCGGTTGCTTTTTGACCCGATTCCTTGGCTCCGTTTCGATCCAGCGTCATGCTTAAACCGGTGGTGTAAGGGTCGTTCTCTCCGGAAATCTTCTCCTTGGCGGCGATTAGAACATCTCCCTCGAGAAGCTTGCCGGGAAGAAGTGTCCAATCGCCGGGGAGAGAGATCGATCCATGGATCTCGGGCAACTCATGCATGACCAAAGTGGGTGCATTGGAGGCCGGAGGATTCGTCGATAATCCTCCATTTTTGGCAGGCGGATTGGTGGAGGGTTGAGTTGTCGGGGCATTGATGAGCGTCGCTGCTGGCGAGGGTGTCACCACATTAGTCGAAGCGTTGGTAAGGGTGTTTGTCCCGATGGCACCCAACGCCTTTGGCATCAGGCAGAAGGCTGAAAATAACAGGAGTAGAGACGATGCGAGAGCAAGGCGCTTCATGGTTTGGTAGTGAAGGGGTGATTTTGAAAATCTGGAAAACGTTTATGTAGTTCGTCGAGCGCTTTTTGAGCCTCCGCCTCATTGCCAGCCTTGCCGTAGGCATCGGCTGCTCGCGCCAGCGCCTTTGGGGTCAGTGAGGGATCATCGTAGAGGACGGCCACTGTGATGTAGGCCTTGGCTGCTGCAGAGTAGTCCTGCTTGGCCGCCAACAGATCACCGCTCAGAATTCGAGCCTCGGCGTTGATCGGTCCCTCCGGTTGTAGAAGCATCGCTTCCTCGATCATGGATGAGGAAGCCGCAAAATCCTTCAGCGATCGATTGATTGCAGCGCTCATGAGCAAGGCCTTGGCTCTGGCTGCCGGATCCTTGGCAAGTTTTAGGCAGGCTGCTGCGGGTATCTGAGCCTCTTTCAGCTTTCCCTGCATGATCAGGGACTGGGCAAGGGCTCCCTGAATTTCTGAATCCGTATTGCCTGGCAGGCCTGATTTTACAAGCGGAGCGAGAAAGCGTTCTGCCTTTGCTGGATCACCAGCCTCCATGGTTTTCATCCCAAGCCAACGTCCCACCTCGGGAGGGATAAGGGCCGTCTTCAAGGCCATGGCTTCGCGCGTGGCTTCACCTGCTTCGTTTTGATCATATCGGGCAAGTAGGATCCTAAGCCCCGCTCGTTCACCAAACTGCTTGGGATCTTCCTTACGGGCTTCAGTGAGTTCAGTGATGGCCTTGGAGTAATCCTTCTGGTCAAGGGCGGTTAATCCGATCCAGTAATGGGCCTCGGGGGTCGCGCTGCTCTTGGGATAGTCATGAATGAGCTGGGTGAAGGCCGCCACCATTTCTTCATTCTTCTGCTGCTGTCCAAGCAGTAGGGCCTTCTGCTGAAGAGCGAGCTCCCGTTCCGGAGCTTTCGGGTAGCGTGTCTCCAGTAATGAGAAATCACCCACGGCGGCATCAAAGTTCTTCTGCTTGAGATTGAGGAGTCCCCGTTGGGCGAGGGCGGCAGGAGTCCGCGCATCATCCGGGCAGGATTCGATGAATCGTGACAGAGCTGCTGTTGTCTCTGCCTGCAGGTCTGGGTTAACGGGCTTTGA
>CAIKYN010000270.1 GCA_903831635.1 uncultured Spartobacteria bacterium | reverse complement strand
GGTGAATACTGGGTGCCACTGTTCACGGTGACCTTGCCGGTCGGCGATGTCATCTGAACCTGGCCCTCCAGGAATTTCCTCCAGTGGGGATGCCCGAAGAGATTCTCGCCGCGTCGTGCCAAAGCGATCATCGAGAGAGTCTGGAACTGGAGGCTACCAGGAGTCTTGCCATTGCTCTCGTAGACCACACCATTCTCATCGACACCCCAGTCGCAGAATGCGCGCACGGTCTCCCGGTCCGACTGAAGCCCTTCGGGATCGACGCCGGGGAGTCCCTCGATGGCCTCAAGCGCGAGATAGTGAGGCAGATCCCACGTCACCCAGTTCACATCGCGGAATCGAACCGTCGAGTCCTGCCCGTAGGGACGCCGCCCGTAGGTCGCCTTTACGATGACCCGGTGCATGATCTCCTTTTGCTCCTCGGTCATCCACTTGCCCCCGAAGTCGAGAGCCAGCCCGAGGTTCATCTGGGCGACCAGACCATGCATTCCGCGCCAGCAGGTGACCGCACCACTCCCGTTATAGGGTGAGCTGCCGAACTCGGAATCGCTGAGCTGATTCCATTGATCGACCAGTGGTTCGCGGAGTTTGAAATAATTCGCGATTGCGGTGGCCGCCGCCTTCCCATGCACCTCATCACCGGTGAGCAGGCAATAGAGGGCCATGGATGTGAGGCACTCCGGTACGTAAGCGATGTGGGAGTTGTGGATGCCCGGTTTCTGCCCCTTGAACTGCTGGGGAATGTTTCCAAGGGGCATGCCTGGAGTCATGTCCCACTCGAGACCAGCAAGATCTCCGGTCGAGAGCTTCTTGAAAACCTGCCCGTCGCTCGTGGCAGGATCCCACCAGCTCTTCTTGAAAAGCTCCTCCATCTGGATCAGCGCCTGCTGACCGAGAACACTCTTCTTCACGTTTTTGGCCATCGCCGGCACATCCTCGGGGCTGAAGAGCACGCGGGGATAGACACCGGGCGCCGGAACCCTCGATCCCAGAAGCGTGGCATTGAAGCCATTCGTATCGTAAGAGGATGCCGGAGCGGTAGGCCACTTCGTCTCGGGGCCGTTCAGGAGGTTCATGTCTTCCTTGGAGATCTTCACGTGCTCCGTCCAGACACCCTGACGCTTGAGAGTGGGAACAATGGTCGGTGCGATCGCGGGATCGGCAAAGCGGTCCGGCGTATCAAAGAGAGTCACCACGCAATCCAGTAGTGACTTCTCCTTGTCGCTGAAGGTGACTGTCTTCTTCCCGAGGAAGAGAAGTCCTCGGGGATCGGTGGATACTGTGAATCCCTTCACCTTCGCCAGCGGTGCGATCGCGACATACGGTTTGCCATCCACATCCCGTGTTTTCAGCGAGGCGGAAGTAGCGGGGAGCTTGAGCGTGTAAACCCAGCGATCAGCCAGGTTGTAGAGCGGCTTGTCAGCTGCACTTGCAGGATCCTTCAGATCCAGAACCGCGGCAAAACCTGCCGGCACATAAAACTCCCCGTCGATCATCGCCGCCTCACCCCCATGAAGGGGTTCCTGCTGATCCAGTCGGACGCGCAGGCCGTCCACATAGGCATAACGGCTACCGGCGCAGAGAGCGATGGTTCCCTGGATCTTGGCGAGAGCCGAAGCCTGAGCTGAACGGGTATAGGGAAGTCCCTGATCCTGAGGGGGAACCGGAATCACCACATCTTTGCTCGGGACTGAATCGGCGGCGTGGAGGGAGAGAAGCGCTAGAAAGTAGGTCGTGGTGAGAATCAGTTTTTTCATGCTCTGGGAGTTCTTAATGCTCCCAAAAACAAAAGGTACGGCAAGTATTTTCATAGATATTCAATAAATATTGAAAATTTTTGAATTTTATCCATAACCTCACGCTCCGATGGCTGCCTTCTCAGACAAAAGCAAAAAAAACCATCCGACGCTGGCTGACATCGCCCGTCTGGCAGGATGCTCTGTCGGCACGGTCTCGGGAATTCTCAATCGAAAGGGCTCCCACGCACCCGCCATGATAGCCCGGGTGATGGAGGCAGTTCGGGCGACAGGGTTTATTCCGAGGAAAAAATCCTCACCTGAGATGGGGCCTACTGGGAGCCAGTTTGCGCTGTTTTTCCCCGAGGACGATGCTCCCGGCACAGCACGTGCAACCTTTCTCGGGATCTCGATGACACGCGGTGCCGAGGAGGTTCTGGCAGGCGCACGACACCATCTGCTCACCGCCGAATCACGATCAGACGGCTCGGTTCCTGCATTGATCACCAAGGGTCAGGCTGACGGCGTCATCCTCCGGGGGGCCAATTACCCGCGGGCCTTCCTGGAATCCCTGCGTGGTATTCCCTGCGTCTGGGCCTTCGGCGTCCACACCCCGCCTCTCGATATGGATCTTGTCTCGGTGGACAACGTTCGCCTAGGCGTTCTCGCCGCAGATCGCTTTGCCGAGTCAGGAGTAGGAGATGTGGTCATCATGAACCGCCTGAATGAGGATAACCTCGAGATTCTGATCCGAGTCCTCTCCTGCGAGCATGCACTGCGTCAGCGTGGCATCTCCGTTTCACGCCTCGCTATGGAATCGTCAACAATTGAACCCCCAGTAAACATGTTTTCAGGCAAGAGACATACGGGGCTTTTTATTCCGGGACATGATGACGATGTGCTGAAAGTCTGTGGCTTTCTGCATGCTCAGGGTCTCATGGAAAAGACAGAGTTCCTGGGCACCGTCGCAGACCACAAGAGGGTGCTCGCCTCCTACCCCGACACTCGCCTGATCCGTATCGATCCCGAAGCTGTGGGACGTGCAGCCGCCAACCAACTCCTCTGGCGGCTCGAGAATCTCCATGCACCCCCGCAGACCGTTCTCGTCCGCGCAATCGGTTAAACTTCTTCGCCCATGCATCACTCCGACAATCTCGACGGGACCTTCACTAACCCTCTGATCTGGTCTGACTATCCCGATCCCGACATCATCCGCGTCGGGGAAGACTTCTACATGGCCAGTTCTTCCTTCACGGACGCGCCGGGTATCCCGATCTGCCATTCACGCGATTTGGTGAACTGGAAGGTGATTGGTCATGTCTATGATCGCCTTCCGGAGTCGAACCCCGCCTATTCCATGAAGGAGGGCAAGGTGGCCTATCGTGGCGGAAGCTGGGC
>CAIKYN010000269.1 GCA_903831635.1 uncultured Spartobacteria bacterium | reverse complement strand
CGTTGTCCTCCGGCAACTCCGCCGTGGATACAAACTTTCAGACCGTCTTATTCGTCCCTCGAGCGTGATCGTTAACAAGCTCGCTTAAGACGTCTAAGTTATCTAAGGATCCGTCGTCATGGCAAAGAGGTGTTACTACGAAGTGCTGCAGGTCACCCGGACCGTCGAGTTTGAGGAGATCAAGAAGTCGTACCGCAAACTCGCCGTCAAGCATCACCCGGACAAGAATCCCGGTGATACCACCGCCGAGGAGCGCTTCCGCGAGATCGCCGAGGCCTATGATATCCTGAGTGATTCCGAAAAACGTGCCGCCTACGACCGCTACGGTCATGCCGCATTCCAGGGTGGCATGGGAGGGGGAGGTGGCGGATCGCATGATCCTTTTGACCTCTTCCGTGAGATGTTTGGTGCCTCAGGAGGAGGTGGCGGAATTTTTGACCATTTCTTTGGTGGAGGTGGCGGCCAGGAAGGGCGTGGTTCCGACCTGCGTTACGATCTTCGCATCACACTCGAAGAGGCTTTCAGCGGCTGTGAGAAGGAGATCGAACTCCGCAAACTCGATGCCTGCGGTGATTGCAGTGGCTCCGGTGCTGCTAAGGGTGCCAAGGTCTCCACTTGCTCCCTCTGCCGTGGTCGCGGTCAGGTCGTGGCGTCGCGTGGGTTTTTCCAAGTTGCTCAGCCATGTCCCCAGTGCCATGGCGCAGGTCAGACGATCGACAAACCGTGCAAAAGTTGTGGAGGCGAAGGGCGCGCCGAGAAATCCTCACGCATCAAGCTCACCATCCCGGCCGGCATCGACGAGGGATCGCGCCTTCGTTCCTCGGGTGGTGGGGAAGCTGGAAGCAGGGGCGGCGGTACCGGTGACCTCTATGTCGTGATCCACCTTAAGGAGCATGCGATCTTCTCGCGAGATGGAGCCGACCTTCATTGTCGGATGCCGATTCCGTTTGTCACTGCCGCGCTGGGTGGCGAGATCGAAGTGCCGACTCTTGCGGGAACCGTGAAGATGAAAGTCCCGGCGGGAACGCAGGGAGGAAGTGATTTCCGGGTCAAGGGACACGGGATGCCTCGTCTCCAGAGTCATGCCAAGGGAGATCTCCACGTGAAGCTCGAGGTGGAGGTTCCAACCAAACTCGATGATGCCCAAAGAAAGGCTCTCGAGGCTTTTGCCGAACTCTGTGGCGATCACAATACCCCGCTTCACCGAAGCTTCACCGAACGCCTGAAGGGACTGTTTTCCTGATCGCGACGCGATCAAGCGCGTTAAAATGGTTAAAATAGTTACAAGGTGAAATGGGCCGATTGCAGGAAACAGCCAGCGGACTTCTCGAAACCCTTTTTGCCTTTCTAACCTTTTAACATTCTAACTTTAGACGGGAGCGGTTCACGATCCCAGAGCAGGAGCATGACCCCCGTGGATCTTGGAGATACCCACAGCGATCTTCTCGGCGATCCGCTGTCTTACGGCAGGATCTTGCAGGGAGGCGTTCTCTTTGGCATTGGAGATGAAACCG
>CAIKYN010000268.1 GCA_903831635.1 uncultured Spartobacteria bacterium | reverse complement strand
CCATGAAATTCGCGCCTTCGGCCCGCTCCCCCAGAGGAGTGCCACTCACATAGTCGCCATCGACACCGGCATACTGTTTATTTTTTTTATTAGCGCACCCGGAGAGCGCAAGGAGGGCGGTGACGGAAAGAATCGCAAAAGAGTGAATTCGCATTCCTCTATAGAGGGTCAAACGCGCCAAAAGATCAAGATCCGGAAGCGTAAAAGTGAACCACCCACGGCCGCCCTATCTGCTCCAGGTCGGTTCTGTGACCTTTCCTAGCCCGCTGATCACAGGAACGGATTTTCCCGTCGGCACATCAAGCAAGGAGATAGTACCGCCGGTGCTGTAGATGAGGTGGCGTGAGTCCGCCCCCCAGACAGGATTCTCTCCTTGGGCGACAATCCGCGCACTTCCTCCATTCAGATCCATCACGGCAATGGAGAAGCCTCCACCGGAACGGACATTGAAGGCGAGTCTCTGGCCGTCGGGCGACCAACTCGGCTCGGTGCAGTATCCGAAACCCGTTGGTACAAGGCGCCCGCTACCGCCGCTGGAAGAGATGCGGTAGAGTTGTGGCGCACCGGTCTCATCACAGGAGTAAATAATGTCTGCAGCATCCGGAGACCATGCAGGGGATGACTCGGCACCACGGGTGTGCGTGAGACGGCGCGCTCCGCCTCCCATACCGACCACATAAAGCTCGGGATTGCCATCCTTGCTCATGGTACAAGCGAGAAGGTTCCCATCGGGTGAGAAGCGAGCCCCGGAATTGGTTCCCGGAAACTTGACCAACCGGACACGGGCACCCGTTCCAAGATCGACGACATAGATATCTGCATAGCCAGCCTGATACCCGGTGTAGGCGATCCGACGCCCATTGGGTGTGAGCGCGGGAGAAACGCTCAATGCATTGTCGTGGGTAAGCTGGCGCCCGTTGGAACCGTCATAGTCGGCAAGGTAGATCTCCTTCCTTCCACTCCAATTACTGACAAAGGCCATCGTGCTGGTGGCGATCCCTTTGTGACCGGTTAAGGTCTGCACGATATCATCGACGAACTGGTGGGCGGCGAGACGCGGGTTCCCGCTGTAGTTCTTTGAGAGGACCACTTCCCCTCCCTTGGCCACCTTCCCCTGAAGCACACCTCCAGCGTAAGCACCACTCACCGTGAAGGAAGCCATCCCGGGCTGGACCAGAGCGAACCACCCTGCAAGCGTCAAGTCATTCTGAACCACCTTGGAAGCCAGAGCCCCCTCGCCACCACCGATCCCGGTGAAGGCGACATTCAGAGCATCACTCTTTCGCACGGTGATGGTTGGCGCATCAGTCGCCTGAAGGGATACTCCAAGAAGGGTAATCGCTAGAAGAGAGAGGAGGCAGCTAGGTCGAATCATAGTATCTGTTTGGTGTATCTAAAACCGAAAGGCAAGTCAGCGCGCGCTCCGATAGCGAGGTCTGGTAACATACGATCCCGGCAACTCGAGGCGCACGGAAAGACGACGGGCCCCTGCAATGGCTTTTTTCACTTTGGCATCCCCGGCTGAACCCTCGACCTCCAGATAAAAGACATACGTCTCTGGCTGTCCGGGGACCGGACGAGAGACAATCCTGCAAAGATTCACGCCTGCTCGTGCAAAGGGGCCGAGAAACCTATGCAGGCTGCCGGACGTCTGGGGAAGAGCGGCCACGATTGCTGTCTTGCTCCGCTTCTCTTCCGGCGCTTCGGATGGCATGGCCGAGATCACGAAGAAGTGAGTGACATTCACCGCCTCAGGGCGAACAGGAAACTTTAGGATTGAAAGCCCATACACCTCCGCGGCCCCCGGGGCAGCCAAGGCGGCCGAGGTACCGGAAAGCGCCGCCCTCTTAGCTGCCTCCGCTGTGCTCGGGCTCTCAACCATGGTAACGCCCGGCAGTTTTTCCAAAATCCAGTCACGGTGATGTCTGAGAGGCATCACATGGGAATAAACGGCCTTCAACTTCCCAAACGCTGTTCCGGCACGCCCCAGCAATGCGAGACGCACATCAAGGGCCAGTTCCTCGGCAATAAAAATCCTGCCCACCTGCTCGATAATCAGATCGACCGTCTCCGTGATGGTTCCTCCCGAGGAGTTCTCGATCGGCACCACCCCCAGCAGCGCCTTTCCGGAACTGACAGCATGAAACACCTCGGTGATTGTGGCCACAGGAAGTCCCGCACGTT
>CAIKYN010000267.1 GCA_903831635.1 uncultured Spartobacteria bacterium | reverse complement strand
TCGATTGAGACAGGATTGAAAACCATTGGCGAGGAGATCACAGCGGGCAAGTTTGCCTTCTCTGTCGATCTCGAGGATATCCATATGAATATTGAGAAGGAGCTGACAAACCGCATCGGGGATGCCGGTGCCAAGCTCCACACGGCCCGAAGCCGCAACGATCAGGTCGCCACCGATATCCGGCTCTATCTTCGTGACGAGATAGCGGCACTTCAGGATGGGGTGAGGGGATTGCAGGATGCCTTGGTAGGACTCGCCTCGGCGAATGAGTCGGTACTCATCCCTGGATACACCCACCTGCAGCGGGCCCAGCCGGTTCCTCTGGCTCATCATCTGCTGGCCTATGTCGAGATGCTGGACCGTGATCATGGACGCTTAGCCGATACGGCTCTCCGCATGGATGAGCTGCCGCTTGGCTCCGGGGCTCTTGCCGCCTCCACACTGCTGCTCGACCGTGAAGCGATTGCCAAGGAACTCGGATTCTCGCGGGTCACGCAGAACAGCCTCGATGGCGTCAGCGATCGCGACTTCGCTCTGGAGCTGCTCTCAGCCCTCGCGATTCTGGGAATGCATCTTTCGAGACTTTCAGAAGATGTCGTTCTCTGGACGACCGCGGAGTTCGGCTTTGCGAAACTGAGCGACCGACACTCCACAGGATCGAGCCTGATGCCTCAGAAGAAGAACCCCGATATTGCCGAGCTGACTCGCGGCAAGACTGGCCGTCTCTATGGCAACCTCTTCCGCCTTCTGACTGTTCTCAAGGGACTGCCGATGGCCTACAACCGCGATCTTCAGGAGGATAAAGAAGCAGTCTTTGATTCCGTCGATACGGCCAAGATGGCCCTTGCCGTCACCGCCGAGATGATGAGCGCCCTGATTATCAATAAGGAGACCGCCACCACTGCCGCCAGCGATCCAGCCCTTCTGGCTACTGATCTCGCGGACGAACTCGTCCGCAAGAATGTTCCCTTCCGCAAGGCTCACGATCTTGTCGGCAAACTCGCCGCAGAATCTGCCAAGACGGGCATCCCTCTCGATAAGCTTCAGAAGGAATTCATCCTAGAGATCTGCCCCGAACTCAGCGGGGAGTGGGAAGGCTTGTTCGATCCGATCCGTTCGCTGAAGGCCCGTGGAGCAACCGGCGGTCCCTCTCCGGAAAACGTTGCCAAGCGCCTTGCCCACTGGAGAGGCCTTCTCGCGTAGTCGAGGCTCAAGGAATCTCGATGGAATTGAAGAATCTCTTCTCCTTTCGGGAGCAGGACGATCAGGAGCGTCCATTCATGGATCATCTCGGAGATCTGAGGGTAATGATCATTCGGATTGCCGTGACGCTGGTACTGGCCATGATCGGCGCTTTTTTCTTCCGGGACATCCTTGCCACTGTTGTCCAGCGACCTTTGATCGCTGTCGATCCTGTGAGGGCAAACTCTCTTCAGTCCCTCGGAGTGGCCGACTCCATGACGATCTCTCTGGAGCTTTCCTTCTACGCAGGTCTCATTATTTCTTTCCCGATCATCCTGACCTTTATTGCACAGTTCCTCTTTCCCGCTCTCAAGCCGAGTGAACGGAAGATCCTCCTGCCGGTGGCAGTCTTCGGCCTCTCCCTCTTCCTGACCGGCATTCTCTTTGCCTATTTCGTGGTGCTTCCCGGCACCCTTGATTTCTTCTTCAAGGATGCCAAGTCGATGCACTGGACGCCGACATGGACCGTGCGCGAGTACTATTCCTTCACCACACAGTTCCTTATTGCCTTTGGTGTCGCTTTTGAAATGCCGATTGTTGTCCTGGCACTTGTGAAGATCGGCCTCTTGACTGCCGAGAAACTCCGCAAGGCCCGTTCGGTCGCTATCGTGACCATCTTCACCGTGGCTGCCTTCATCACCCCGTCACCCGATCTCGTGACTTATCTCCTGATGGGTGGACCGATGGTTGTCCTCTATGAGTTTTGTATTTGGCTAGCCCGCTGGGTCGAACCCAAGACGGTTTAGGCTTGGGATTTCGGCGCAGGGCGGTGTTGCTGCTCGATCGGCGTAGGATTACTACGCCTTCCCTTGTGCGCCTTGCCCTGCATCCAAACTTCCAAGCCTATGTTCCGTAGATCGGAGTTTTCCCATTAAAGCACCTAGCTATTCATTAATGATTTTTTTCCTCTCATCCTGATTTCCTGATCAAAAATCATCCAAAAAAAGGCCGTGCCCTTTCGAGCACGGCCTTCTTGTTGAGTTGTTTGAAACCTCAGAGGTTCATCTTGATACCAAGAGCCTCGCGCGCCATCGCCTCGTGTTGGGCGTCGGTGCAGGGGGCGTTCAGCGGCACGTCCGTCTTCACGTCGTTTGCTGTGACGATTCCCTGCTCGAGCATGTAGGCCTCGACTTCCTCTCCACTGATGTCAGGCAGCATGACCCCGTTGATCTCCACGCAGGGGGAGAGGGGTTGGCCGCTGCGCTGCTCCATCTCGAACCGGAAAGCCGGATTCAGGATGATGTCCTTCTCGGTGTAGGTGAGGGAGTACTTGTCCATGATGGCGCGCACTCCCTTGCTCCATCCACAAGAGGTCTTGAGGTAGGCGGTGATTTCTGGCTGTGACATGGTGTGGATAGCGAAGGGTTACTTGCTGCCCTGACCGGGACGATACTCCTCTTCGGCGGCCGAGAGGGCTGCACCGAAGCTGACCATGTCCTCGCCGCTCTTGACGGACTCGAGGGCCTCGCTCTCCTTGCGGAGGGCGTCTTCGCTGTATCCGGTCGCCTTGATGGAAAGGCCGAGACGACGCTCGGTCTTGTCGATCTTGATGACGCGGGCCTCGACTTCCTGGCCGACTTTGAGGACATCCTTGACCTTCTCGACACGGTCCTCGCTGATCTGCGAGATGTGAACGAGTCCGTCGATGGCTCCGGGGAGCTCGATGAAGGCGCCGAAGTTGGCGATCTTGGAGACGGTTCCCTTGACGAGATCGCCGACCTTGAACTTGCCCTCGATCTCCTTCCAAGGATCGGTCTCGAGCTGTTTGACGCCGAGACTGATGCGCTGGTTGGCCTTGTCGATGTCGATGACGACTGCATCCACCTCGTCGCCCTTCTTGAGGATTTCGCTCGGGTGGTTGATCTTTTTGTTCCAGCTGAGGTCGGAGACGTGCACCATGCCGTCAATTCCTTCCTCAAGCTCCACGAAGGCGCCGTAGGCGGTCATGTTGCGGACCTGGCCGCGAACCTGCTTGCCGATGACGTAGCGCTGCTCGATCTCATCCCAAGGATTCGGCTCGAGCTGACGGACGCCTAGGGAGATCTTCTGATCCTCCTTGTTGACGCCGAGAACCACGGCCTCGATGTCCTGACCGAGGGTGAGGACGTCGGAAGGACGGGTGATGCGCTTGGTCCAGGAGAGCTCCGAGACGTGGATAAGACCCTCGATGCCTTCCTCGATCTGAATGAAGGCGCCGTAGGGCATGAGATTGGTGACCTTGCCCTTGACCTTCTGGCCAATTGGGAAGCGCTCTTCGAGGCGATCCCAGGGGTTGGACTGAAGCTGCTTGAGACCAAGGGAGATGCGCTCCTTGTCCTTGTTGATCTCGAGGACGACAACTGTGAGGCGATCGCCGGGCTTGACGGCCTCGCTCGGGTGAGTGAGACGTGCCCAGGACATGTCGGTGATGTGGAGAAGTCCGTCGATGCCATCGAGATCGAGGAAAGCCCCGAAGTCGGTGATGTTCTTGACGG
>CAIKYN010000266.1 GCA_903831635.1 uncultured Spartobacteria bacterium | reverse complement strand
CCGGCAGGGAGTTCCCATTCCAGCTCCTCAACAAGGGCGAGATTGCGGATTCGGAGAGATCGGAGCATGGCCGACATGGGAGATACTATGCCAGTCGGTAAGGGAGAGTTGAAGCGTTCAATTGCAGGGCAGAAAGACTCCCTCCCTTTTAACCTTTTGTAACTTTTTTAACCTTTTAACTTTATCATCATGTCTTCTTTGGAAATTACCTTTCTTGGCACGGGGACATCACAGGGGGTGCCTGTCATTGGATGTGATTGTCCTGTCTGCCGATCCGCCGATGCACGGGATCAACGCACGAGAACCTCTCTTCTACTCAAGGCACCGGAATCTTACTTTGTGATTGATACGGCACCCGAGTTCCGGATCCAGTGCCTGCGCGAGCGAGTCACCCGTCTCGATGCTGCCCTGATCACCCACGCGCATACGGATCATATCATGGGTTTCGATGACATGAGGCGCTTCTGCGAGATGGAGGATCGAGCAATGCCTGTCTATGCCTCCGAAGCGACGATGGAGGGACTGAAGGCCACCTTTCGTTATGCTTTCGACGAGCCGCAACCTTGGAAGAACTATCTGCGGTTGGCCCCACAGGTTATTCGAGGCCCTTTTCAACTTGGCGAAACAACGATCGTCCCAGTTGATCTGCCTCATGGGAAATTCACGACCACAGGTTTTATCTTCCTTCGGAAGGGTCGGAAGCTATTGGCTTACTTCACTGACTGTGCGGATGTTCCTCCTGCTGCCATTGATGCGGCTTATGGTGTCGAGGTGCTTGTGCTCGACGCCCTAAGAGAAAGGCCTCATCCCACACATATGAATTTCGAGCATGCCATGGAGATATCCCGGCTTATCAGTCCCGGAAACACCTGGTTCATCCATCTCTGTCACGAGGTTTCCCATGCAGCAAAGCAGCAGGATTTGCCGCCCGGATTTCATCTTGCTTATGACGGGTTGACATTGAGGGTGGGGGAGTCATGAGCGTCTTGCGCACCGTTCTGATCACTCTCGTTGCAGTCATCCAGACTGCCTGTTTCGCATCTCCTAGCCACTCTGCTCGTACGGAGGAACTTGGGGCCATTGTTGTCATTTACAATCAAAACGATCCAAGCGCCAAGTCCCTGGCAGACTTCTATTGCATGGAGAGGGGAATTGATCCCACGCATGAGATTGCTCTAACGACTCCACTCAGGGAGGAGATTAGTCGGGAAGAGTACGACTCCATGATCGCAACCCCCATTAGGCAGGAACTTCTGCGTAGGGGACTGTGGTCGTTCACCCGAGACATGATGAACCGGCCGATTCTCTATGCTTCTTCAGTCCGTTATGCCGCACTCATCAAGGGAATGCCCCTAAAAATAAGACAATCAGAATCCTATCCGGGTGATGCAAAGAACCAACCCGACCCTTATGGAGGAGTTAATGCGGCCTCGGTTGATTCGGAGCTTTCAGTTCTCGGGCTTTTCTCCCCCCAGATTTCGGGGACTCTGAATAACCCGCTCTACACCAATTCCCCGGCGGGCATTGCCTCTGATAAGACCAATATTCCTGTTCCCATGATGATGGTTTCGCGACTTGATGGACCAAGCGATAACGCCGTGAGATCGTTGATCTCTGCTTCCATTGCCGCTGAAAAAGCTGGCGTTTGGGGATGGGGTTACATCGACCTTCAGTCATCTACGAACAAAGCCTATGTGCGAGGAGACACATGGATCCATGAAGCAGGGACGGCCATGAGAAAAAGCGGAATCCCAGTGATTTCAGATGATCTGCCGGAAACCCTGCAGGCTGGTTTCCCTGTGACTGATGCAGCTGCTTACTATGGCTGGCATGACGAAAATATCGATGGGCCGTTCGCAGACACTGCCTTCCGATTCGTACCGGGTGCCGTAGCCGTGCACCTTCACTCCTTCAGTGCATCGACGCTCCGCGATCCGACAAAGGGTTGGACGGGTCCTCTCATCATGCATGGTGCAGCTATCTCGCTGGGAAATGTTTACGAACCCTACCTGCCATTCACGACGGATCTGGGGATTTTTGCCAATGCCCTGATTACAGGTCATAACCTGGCCGAGAGCTACTACGCTGCACAGCCGGTTCTCTCCTGGATGAGCATCTGCGTTGGGGACCCTCTCTACCGTCCGTACGCTGGGTACTTGGATCCGGCAAACCAGCCTGAGAGCGTCTGGACAGATTACCGACGTATTATTCTTTCCCATGATGGAGATGTTTTGCGTGCAGCCAAGGAACTCAAAGCCAGGGCCGAAGAGAAAAAGGAAAGTCTGTACCTGGAGGCACTAGGCGCAGCGCAGATGGATGGGAGAGACTTGATTGGTGCCGAAAAGAGTTTCAAAGAAGCCGCAGTTTTTACGAGTGAGCCAGTCATTGAATTTCGACTCTTGCTGGAACAAGCACGTGTGCTTGAGAAGCAGGGTAAAAGCGCCGTGGCCATGGAACTCTTGAGAGAAAATATCACCCGATTCAAGACAGCTGACCAACAGTCACTCATCCTGTCGTGGATCAAGCGCATGGAATCTCCTCCTCCATCTCCATCTCCAGATTTATCACCTTCGCAGCAATGAGATTTCTTCTTTTCTTGATGCTGGTCGTATCAGCCGTTCAAGCAGCAGATTCTTTGAAGGCTTTTCCTCCTGCAGGAGAGGGAATGAGCCGTTATGTGATTTACCTCCCTAAAATGGAAAATGAGGATTTGTTAAAAGTGCAGTTGATCGTTGGCAAAACCATGAAACTAGATCCCCAGAACCGCTACTTCTTCGGGGGACGTCTAGAGACAGAAATGATTCCCGGATGGGGTTATGATCGCTATCTCCTAAAATCCCTTGGCCCCATGGCAGGCACAATGATGGCAGTGGATCCTGACAAACCCAAAATCGAACGCTTCATCACACTCGGAGGCGAACCGGAACTCCTTCGTTATAACAGTCATCTCCCTCTTGCGGTTTATGTACCAACCGGGGTCATGGTACGATATCGAATCTGGCATGCTGACGAGAAGACCAAAGCAATGCCTAAGGGGTAACTCAGTGTCCTAAAAACGATTAGTTTGTTTTAAGAACCTCAATGAAGGCCTCTTGCGGGATATTTACCTGGCCGATCGCCTTCATGCGCTTTTTTCCCTCTTTCTGTTTCTCAAGGAGCTTGCGTTTACGAGTGATGTCACCTCCGTAGCATTTGGCGGTCACATTCTTACGCATGGCGCCTATGCTCTCTCGGGCCACGATCTTGCCCCCGACGGCAGCTTGGATGGCAACCTGATACATCTGTGTGGGAATGACATCCTTGAGTTTGGTAGCCAATGAGCGGCCGCGGCCTTCGGCCTTGTCACGGTGGACGATACTTGAGAAGGCATCCACGGGCTCTCCGTTAACCAGCATCTCGAGCTTGACCATGCGATCGGCACGGTAGCCAGCGGGCTCATAATCAAGCGATCCGTAGCCACGGGTAACTGATTTGATCTTATCGTGGAAGTCGACAAGGATCTCGTTTAGTGGAAGGACTGCAGTGATCATGACGCGCCGGGTATCGATCGAGTCGGTGCTCTCCACGATGCCGCGCTTGTCCATCATGATCTGCATGATGTCGCCGATATTCTCGTTGGGGATCATGACAAAGCACTTCACGACCGGTTCGCGGATCTCCTCGACGACGCTCATGTCGGGAAGGTTGGCCGGGTTATCGACCATCAGGGTCTCTCCATTGGTCTTCACGACTTCGTAAACGACGCTCGGATAGGTCGCGATGATATCCATGTCGTACTCGCGGCGAAGGCGCTCAACAATGATCTCCATGTGAAGGAGTCCCAGGAAACCGCAACGGAAGCCAAACCCAAGCGCAACAGAGCTCTCGGGCATGTAGTTGAAGGCGGCGTCGTTGATCTGGAGCTTACCCATGGCGGTCTTGAGTTGCTCGAAGTCAGCGGTATTGATCGGATAGATGCCACTGAAGACCATCGGCTGAACTTCCTTGAATCCGGGGAGGGGTTCGGAGGCAGGCTTTTTGGTATCGGTCAGAGTATCGCCGATCTTGATCTCGGCCGTGCTCTTGATATTGCCGATGAAATAGCCGACATCACCGGGGCCCATCGCTCCTGTTGCAGTCATCTTCGGGGTGAAGATACCAACCTCCTTAACCTCATAGGACTGGTTGGTCGACATGAGTTTCACCTGGGTTCCAGCCTTGAGATTACCCGAGAAGACTCGAATATAGCTGACGACTCCGCGGTAGGTGTCAAAGAGTGAGTCAAAGACAAGAGCCCTCAGAGTTCCGTCTCCCTCCGGGGGTGGGGGGACACGATGAACGACTGCCTCCAAAATATCGACGATTCCGATGCCGGCCTTGGCACTTGCGGGAATCGCCTCCTCGGCAGGGATGGCGAGGAGGTCCTCCAGCTGTTTTTTAACCGTTGGGAGATCAGCATTCGGTAGATCGATTTTATTAATGACCGGGATGATCGTCAGCCCTTGCTTGTGGGCGAGATGGATGTTGGCCATGGTCTGCGCTTCGACTCCCTGAGCCGCATCCACGACAAGGATAGCCCCTTCGCAGGCGGCGAGGCTACGGGAGACCTCGTAGGCGAAGTCCACATGACCTGGAGTGTCCATGAGATTGAGCGTGTATTCCTGACCATCCTTGGCCCGATACTGCATGGAGACCGGGTGCGACTTGATGGTGATCCCGCGCTCACGCTCCAGATCCATGGAGTCGAGTACCTGCTCCTGCTTGTCTCGATTAGCGATCGTGTTCGTGACCTCCAGAAGACGGTCCGAGAGGGTGGTTTTCCCGTGATCGATATGGGCAATGATGCAAAAGTTGCGAGTATTCTGAACAGACATGGAGAAGCTAGTGAATATCGTCCACTAGATGAACAGGGTCAATCCTCTTGGTGCATCTGGTACACTTGGATGAGAGATCGATCTTTGGTGTCAGCTTGTTTCTTTGAACTTGATTCCTGAGTAATCACGTCACAGGGTTTTAATAGATGAGAGATAATGATGAACCCTCCGGTCGATCCAAGGCGTGGATCTGGATCTTGGTCTTAGTTCTAATCACGCTGCTAACCGTTCCCTTTTTATCAATGGGGGTCGCAATGACAAAGTCAGGACTATCGGCAGTTCTTGGGCGGGAAAAGAGAGCACAATCGGACCAGAACACCAAGGCGCCCGAGGAGAACGTTCATGAATCGAATGATTTGGGTGGGTTAAGGGCGATGCTTGAGAAGGCTGCTGCCGGCGCCATCAAGGTACCTCAGCTAAGTCCCAAGATGAAAGAGGTACAGATTCAGGCACCCGCAGCATCCATTACCAAAGCCACGAGTGAGATTCATTCACTATTGACTGAGCGCCATCTTCAGTATGTGGAGGCTGTTGATAATGACCGCATCCGAATCATTGTGATTATTTCCAGCAAGGAGTGGCCCGAACTTTCAGGAAGTCTGCAGATGGCAGCTCAGAAGGATGGTTTCATTTACCATGGGCCAAGTCAGACTGCTACTGCCGGTGATCAAGCCGACTCCATGGTGGCAGAGATCGAGATTCTCAAAAAGTTGGGAGACTAGGATTTCGAGGCCTTTCTTTTCCTTCACTCCATTATTCATGACATATATTATCTGTAGTTATTAAAATAACAGCTTGGGGAAGAGCCAAAGGTTGTCTCCAGTGACATTTCAGCCTTTGATCAGAGTCTTTCCCATGAATAGCGAGAACCGAATCGACACACTCTTTGCCAGACTCAAGTCTGAGGCAAAACCCGCAATGATCGCCTACATCACTGGCGGAGATCCAACATTGAGCGCCTCAGCAAAGGTTGCCCTCGAGATGGAAAAGGCCGGGGTTGACCTCCTGGAACTTGGAATTCCTTTTTCGGATCCACTGGCTGATGGTGCAACCATTCAGATGGCAGCCGGACGTGCCCTGGCAGCTGGCGCCTCTGTTCCTGGAATCCTCGATCTCGTCCGTGAGATCCGCAAGACCAGCCAAATCCCGATTGTTCTCTTCGCCTACCTCAATCCCATCTACATCTACGGATTCGAGAAATTCCAGCAGGACGCAGCAGCAGCCGGCGCCGATGGCCTTCTTCTTCTGGATCTCCCGCCTCAGGAAGCTGCCAGGAACACCGAGCTTGCTTCCAACCACGGACTAAAATCCATTCGCCTGATCGCTCCAACGACGCCTCCGGAGCGCCTCAAGGAGATCACCGATGCCGCTGAGGGATTCATCTACTATGTCTCCCGTGAAGGAGTCACCGGCGAGCAGACCAGTCTCTCGACCGATATCGCCGAACGTGTTGCCGCCATCCGTGCCCTCACCAAGGTACCGGTGGCTGTGGGATTCGGCATCTCGAATCCAGAACAGGCTGCCACCGTGGCAGGCCTCGCAGATGGAGTCGTCGTCGGCAGCGCCATCGTCCGTCAGATTGCCGAAATCGGCGATACGCCGGAGCTTCCCTCTAAAATTGCTGATTTCGTGCGCCCCATCGCCGAGGCGGTTCACCGCAAGAATGGCTGGTCCATGTTCCAATGAACCCCAAGCATGACAAGGTTCACCACACCTTTGTCCTTCTTCTCGCATCCCTTGCTGGCTGTATAGACGCGATCTCCTTCGTGAATGCAGGTGTTTTTCCGGCCAATATGACGGGGAATTCGGTAGTTCTTGCGATTTCGGTCGTTAATCATGCTGCCGCGTCCCAACGGGAAACCCATGCTTTCCTGATCATCTTAGGGTTTTGCTTCGGAAGCGCCATCGCGGCATTGCTGATCCGCTCCCAGCGCATGGTTTGGTCGCGTAGCGTGAATCTGGTGTTTATGATTGCAGGATGTGCTCTGCTCGGGGCCGGTGTCGCCATGGGGAATGGGAAAATCATCTATTCCAGTGGAATTCTCTTGGCCCTTGCTGCCGCGATGGGCATGCAGGCAAGCGCACTCCTGCACTTGAACTTTCCCGGAGCGGGAACCTCCACGGCGGTGACCGGCACCTTGGCCACGGGGGTGACTCGCGCCGTCCAGCATCTTTGGGGAATCATGGTGCCCGGTTTTGTCACGGATCAACCCTCCCCCTGGTTTCCGCTGATGGTTTTCAGCGTCTACTTTATCGGTGCTCTTGCAGGAGGAGTTCAACGGGGATTTCACGCATCCGTTGCCACCATGGTATGTGGCGGACTGCTTGCCCTGGTCGGCCTTGCCGAGGAATTTCGAACGAGTAGAAATCAAAGCCGCTGCTGAGCCTTGCTTTGCGGCGTGACTAGGGAGCCAAGCGCCCTCATACTTGTAGGATGACTTTGGAGTTCACCAAGATGAACGGCGCCGGGAATGACTTCGTCATGGTGGATAACCGTGACGGCTCCCATAGCCTAACCCGCGAGCAGATTGAGCTTCTCTGCGATCGTCACCGAGGCATCGGGGCCGATGGCCTGATTGCGGTCGAAGGTTCGCCTGAGCTTCCCCGGATGCGTTATTACAATGCCGATGGTGGCGAGGCTGAGATGTGTGGCAACGGAGCCCGCTGCTTTTCTCGATTCACGGCGCGCTTGCTTGGACTGAATGCCGGCAGCTTTTCATTCCAGACCGAGGCCGGAATCCTCTCCGCCGAGCTTCTTCCAGACGACCGGGTCCGCCTCCGCATGAGCGAGCCCCACAGCCTTCAGTTGGCCCACTCACTTCGCGTGCTTGATCGGGACATGGAGGTTCATTCTCTGAATACAGGGGTTCCCCATGCCGTCACCTTTGTGAAGAATCTGGAGGAGACTCCGGTTTTTGAATTGGGACGCGCGCTTCGCCAGCATCAGCGTTTTGCTCCCGCTGGAACAAATGCCAATTTCGTGCAGGTTCTGGAACCAGGTACTCTTGCCATCCGCACGTATGAACGCGGGGTTGAGGATGAGACTCTGGCCTGTGGTACTGGGGTTGTTGCCGCCGCCCTTATCCATCACCATCTCACCAAGGCCCCCTCTCCCATCTCCGTTCAAGTTCGTGGTGAAGATACTCTTGAAGTAGGTTTTATTCTGGAAAACGGACATCCTGTCGCAGTGACACTCTCGGGTCCGGCTGATTTTGTTTTCACTGGCTCAGTGACCATCTAAACCGTAAAACTTTTTCCCATGTCATCGATCTCCTTTGCAGGTGCCCATACGGCACTCGTTACCCCCTTCAAGGATGACGCACTAGATGAAGAGGCGCTGATAGCTCTGATTGAGGGCCAGATTCAAGGAGGGATCTCTGGTATCGTCCCAGTCGGAACCACGGGTGAGTCCCCCACCCTGAGTCATGAGGAACATCGCCGGGTTATCGAGATTGCCGTTAAGGTAGCAGCAAAGAGAGTATTGGTCATCGCGGGCACCGGATCCAATGCCACCTCAGAGGCCGTTGAGTTGACGATTGAGGCCGAGAAACT
>CAIKYN010000265.1 GCA_903831635.1 uncultured Spartobacteria bacterium | reverse complement strand
TTCGATGGAGATCTCTCCCTCCTCGGGGACAAGCTCGGTGAGGCGGGGACCGGCATGCTTGTCACGGATCGCCTTGAGCTCGGTCTTGATGATCGTGAAGACACGCTCCTCACGGGCCAGGATGTCGACGAGGTCGGCGATCGTCTTGAGCAGTTCTTGGTACTCGTTGTTGAGCTTGTCGCGCTCGAGGCCGGTGAGCTGGTAGAGGCGCAACTCGAGGATGGCGTCGGCCTGTGGCTCACTGAAGCAGTACTGACCCTTCTCATTGAGACGGGAATCATGGCGGAGCAGGATGCCGAATTTCGCAATCTCGGCCTTGCTGAAGCTCAGCGCAAGAAGACGGGTGCGGGCCTCGTCGCGGTTCTGGGAATCGCGGATGATCTTGATGAAGTTGTCGAGGTTCGCGAGGGCGATCAGGTAGCCCTCGAGCTTCTCGGCACGGGTCTCGGCCTCACGGAGGAGGAAGCGGGTGCGACGCAGGATGACCTCGCGGCGGTGCTCGATGAAGCAGGCGATGGCTTCCTTCAGCGAAAGGAGCTTCGGACGGCCACGGTCGATTGCGAGCATCGAAATCGAGAAGGAGGACTCGAGCGCAGTGTGCTTGTAGAGGTTATTGATGACGACCTTTGGAATGGCGTCACGCTTGAGCTCGATCACCACGCGGGTGTTCTCATCGGACTCGTCGCGGATGGCACTGATGTCGGTGATGATCTTTTCATTCACGAGACCGGCGATGCGCTCGACGAGGGTGGCGCGGTTGACGTTATACGGGATCTCGGTAATGACGATCTGCTCGCGACCACCCTTGATCTCCTCGACTCCAGCACGGCCACGGACCTTCACGGAACCGCGTCCCGTCTCGAAGTACTGCTTGATGCCACCAACACCGCAGAGCTGGCAACCCGTGGGGAAGTCAGGACCCTTGATGTACTTCATCAGCTGGTCGAGCGTGATGTCGGGATTGTCGATCTGGGCGCAAACAGCGTCGATGGTCTCGCCGAGATTGTGAGGAGGGATATTGGTCGCCATACCGACGGCGATACCGGTGCCGCCATTTACAAGAAGGTTCGGGATCGAGGCGGGGAACACGGTCGGCTCCTCGCGGGTGTCGTCGTAGTTCGGGACGAAATCGACGGTATCGTGATCCATGTCCTCCATGAGAACGGCACCTAGAGGACGTAGACGGGCCTCGGTGTAACGCATGGAGGCCGGAGGATCACCTTCGACGGAACCAAAGTTTCCCTGACCCTCGATCAAGGTTTCGCGCATCGCCCAGGTCTGGGCCATGTGAACGAGGGTTGGATAGATCGCCTGGTCACCATGGGGGTGATAGTTACCCATGGTCTCACCGACGATCTTGGCGCACTTGAGATGCTTGCGGGTCGGCATGACGCCGAGTTCGCTCATTGCGAAGAGAATGCGTCGCTGGGATGGCTTCAGACCGTCGCGGGCATCGGGCAGCGCTCGGGAAATAATGACCGACATGGAGTAGTCGAGGAAGGAGCGGGAGATCTCTTCGGCGACATCGATCGGTTCAACTTTTTCGTTCTGATTATACAAGGTATTGGGCCTAAGTGGCGGTTTGGGGTTACTTCCCTACAATATAGGGAGGTGACAGGAATCCCTGCAAGGCTGAT
>CAIKYN010000264.1 GCA_903831635.1 uncultured Spartobacteria bacterium | reverse complement strand
CCATGCTCAAATCCGGCATTCTCAACCCCTCGATCCTCTCGCTGATCGCCCGCGTCCGTCACACCAACATGCTGGTCATCGCCGACCGCGGTTTTCCCTTCTGGCCGCAGATCGAGACCATCGACATCTCGTTGGTCGATGGCATTCCCACGGTCAACCAAGTCTTGAAGGCACTCCTCCCCGCAGTCGATCTCGGGAAGGCTTATATGGCCCAGCAATTCAAGGAGGTAAACCCCGCAGATGTTGTTGCCGAGCGACAGCGCATCTTGGGAGGAATCGACCTCAACTTTGAGGACCATGAAGCGGCGTTCAAGAAGCGTGTTCCGGGAGCCATCGGTCTGATCCGAACGAGCGACACAACCCACTTCTCCAACATCATTCTTGTCTCGGCCTGAGTCTTGCTGATGCGACTGATCGACCTCTCCCAACCCGTGACCGACGGGGGACCGAATTGCCCGGTTCATCCGCCGATCTCGGCGAAAGTCGTGGCGACCCATGCCAAGGACAACTGGCACATGGAGATGGTCTCACTGGCAACCCACACCGGCAGCCACCTTGACGCACCGCTTCACAAGATCGACGGAGGCAAGTCCATTGACCAGATCCCTCTCGGATCCTTCGTGGGGGAGGCGGTCCTTGCCGATCTCCGCGACTCCACTGCCGACCGCGCGATCGGCGCGAAGCTCCTGGCTTCGCGTCTCGCGGGGGACCTCACGGATCGGATCATCCTCCTGGCTACCGGTTGGGGTGAACGCCGTGCCGTCTCCGAAGAGTGGCATTACCATTCCCCGTTCCTCGCGCCGGATGGGGCTCAATGGCTTGTCGACCACAAGGCGCGCGCCGTCGGCATCGACCATTATTCGATCGGTGGCAGTCGGGATCCCGAGAACACCCGCACCCACGAGATCCTGCTCGGAAACGGCCTCTGGGTGGTCGAGGACCTCCGGTTCCCGGAGGAGATTTTCTCGGTCGGGCCGCGCTTTGCGTTCTGGGCTCTTCCGATCAACTTCCCCGGTCACTCCGGAGCCTTCTGCCGCCCTGTCGCGGCGATCGCTGACTCGACAGCAATCTGATCCAACAACATTCCTCACTCATGAAACTCCCTAAATTCACCTTCGGTATCGGCGATCGTTTCGGTCACCAAGGACAAGCTCAACTCCGAGCGCTTCAGAAAGCAGCAGCACAGGGTGTCGAAGTTTCACCCGTCTGGAACAAGTCCAACCGTGAGCACAATCTGATCGGCACCGAGCCCTCCGCACTGCGTCAAGAGGCCGACGAGGCCGTTGCCGCGCTTGGTTGGAAAGCTCCCTACTTCGTCGATGCCGATCATATCAACCTTAAGACCGTCGACCGCTTCCTGGAAGCTTCCGACTTTTTCACGATCGACGTGGCTGACTCGATCGGCAAGCAGCCCGATCCTGATGCCGTCGAGCGATTGGTGGCAAAGCATGCCGGCGAACCCCTTGACTACCCCGGCCTCTCCAAACCGATCCTGAGGGGCAGAGAACAGGTCAGCGCTGCTGCCGGGAAGTTCCTCGCAGCCATGCAGGAAGCCGGCGAGGTCTATCGCCATATCGCGTCCCACAAGTCCGCCGGGTCGTTTGCCGTCGAGGTCTCCACCGACGAAGCCTCGGCACCCCAGACACCCGCTGAACTCTACCTCATCCTCGCCATGTTGGCGGATGAGGGGGTGCCTGTCGCCACGATCGCGCCGAAATTCACGGGTCAGTTCAATAAGGGGGTCGATTACGAGGGAAACATCGCCGACTTCACCCGTGAGTTTGAGGACGATCTCATTGTGCTCAAGCATGCCGCCCCTTCCCTGGGGCTCCCGGAGGGTCTCAAACTCAGCGTCCATTCGGGTAGCGACAAGTTCAGCATCTATCCCGTGATCAACCGTCTTTTGAAGAAGCACGGCTCGGGACTCCACCTCAAGACGGCTGGTACGACTTGGCTCGAGGAGATCGCGGCGATCGCTGACTCCGGAGAAGAGGGTCGTTCACTGGCCGCCGGCATCTATGCCGATGCTCTTGCGCGCTACGATGAGGTTACCGCTCCCTACGCCACGGTGCTCCACATCGATCGTGCGCAACTACCTCCCTCCATCGAAATCGCGTCTTGGGAAGGCGCGCGCCTTTCCCGGGCGATCATCCACGAACAATCATGTCCGGATTTCAATCCTCATGTGCGACAGCTTTTCCATGTTGCCTTCAAGCTTGCCGCCGAAGCCGGTACGAAGTTCACGGATCTGCTCAAACAGCATGATGAAGCGGTTGGCCAAGCCGTCACCGAAAACCTCTGGGAGCGCCACCTCAAGCCCCTCTTTCTCTAGCCAACCAGACCCCGTTCGCATGAAAGCCGTTATCCTGAACGAACCCGGAAAACTGGATCTGCATGAGGCGCCCGAGCCCGGATCTCCCGGAGTAGGAGAAGCCTTGATCCACGTGCACCGTATCGGTTTCTGCGGCACCGATTACCATGCCTTTCACGGCAGGCAGCCTTTCTTTAACTACCCGCGTATTCTTGGCCATGAACTCGGCGTGGAAGTCCTTGCGGTCGGGGAGGGGGTTTCAAATATTGCGGTCGGCGACAAATGTAGCATCGAGCCCTATTTGAACTGTGGCTCCTGCCACGCTTGCCGCAAGGGTCGCACGAACTGCTGCAGCAACATGCAGGTGCTCGGCGTCCATGTGGATGGGGGGATGAGAGAGCGACTGGTTGTTCCAGCAGCCAAACTTCACGCCTCCAAAACCCTCTCCTACGATGCCCTTGCCTTGGTGGAGACCCTGGCCATTGGAGCGCACGCAATCGACCGTGTTGCCCTGGAAAAAGGGGAGACCGTTGTAGTGATCGGGGCGGGGCCAATCGGTCTTGCTGCGATCCAGTTTGCCCTTCTTCGTGGCGCCCAAGTGATTGTGATCGACCGTGCCGTGCCTCGTCTGGAGACCTGCAAGGGGCTTTATCCCGCCGTCGTCACGCTCGATCCGGAGAAATCGTTTGTCGATCAGCTGAGCGCGCTTTCGGGCGGTGATCTAGCTGATGGCGTCATTGACGCAACGGGCAATCTCGCCTCCATGGGTGGCTCCTTGGAGTATGTCGGCCAGACAGGACGTCTGGTGTATGTTGGGTTAGCTCAGGGTGAAGTCAGCTTTAACGATCCGCTCTTTCATCGTCGTGAGATGACTCTCTTCGCGAGCCGGAATGCCCTTTCCAAAGATTTTCCTGAGATCATCAGCGCCATGGAGCAGGGCAAGATCGATCCTCTTGCCTGGATCACCCACCGCTGCACCCTTCCTGAAATTCCGGAAAAGCTACCTCTGTGGAGTGAGCCAAAGGCGGGTGTGATCAAGGCGGTTGCGTCCCTCTCCTGAATTGGCGAATATCCCCTCTCATGAAGTCATTAATAGATTCCAAAACGCTTTTTGATCTCACTGGAGAAGTCGCCGTGGTGATCGGTGCCACTGGTGTCCTTGGCGGTGCCGTGGCCGAGGGTCTTGCATCCTCAGGTGCGACGGTAGCCGTGCTTGGACGCAATGCTGAGCGTGGTGCCGAGTGCGTTGCCCGAATCGTAGCGGCGGGTGGGAAAGCGGATTTTTTTCCTGCTGATGCTTCTTCGCGCGATAGCCTTGAGAAAGCACTGGTTGCGATTTCACGTGTCCATGGAGAGCCGACCATCTTGGTCAATGCGGCCGGTGGCAATGACCCCTCCGTGACAGTCACCGCCGAGAATCCCTTCGAGAAAATCAGCGAAACGGATTGGACGAAAAGCTTCGACATGAACTTAGTTGGAGGAGCGCTTTTGCCATGTCAGGTCTTCGGCAGTGCCATGGCGGACAATGGGCGCGGCAGCATCATCAACATCGCCAGCGTCTCCGCGCATCTTCCGCTCTCCCGTGTGGTCGCCTACTCTTCGGCCAAAGCCGCGGTCCTTAATCTGAGCCAATTTCTTGCCCGCGAATGGGCTCCGAAGGGAGTCAGGGTGAACACGATTACTCCAGGATTCTTCCCGGCAGAGCAGAACCGTAAGCTCCTTTTCAACGACGACGGATCTCCGACCCCACGAGCGGCCAGCATCCTGGGCCACACACCGATGGGCCGTTTCGGCACCTCTTCCGAATTGATCGGAGCCGCGGTATTCCTTGCGAGTAATGCTGCCAGCAGTTTTGTCACTGGAATTGATCTGCGTGTCGACGGGGGATTCCTCAGCCAGACCATCTGATCATCCACTCGATGAGCGCTCACCTCACCTCAGAACAGGTCGCCACGATTGTTGCCAAAGGCATTCCTGCGGAAGGAATGAGAGGCAAGCGCGTGCTGCTGATCATTCCCGATGCGACACGGAGTTGCCCGCTCGGGATGGTGTTCAAGGAAGTTTATAACCATCTCGGTTGCGAAGTCGCTTCCTTGGATGTGATGGTCGCCCTTGGGACACACCCCCCGATGAGCGAGGAGGCTATTTGTGAGCGCCTCGAGATGACAGCAGAAGAGCGCTCCTCTCTCTATGCCAAGGTCGGGTTTCTTAACCACGAATGGGATAATCCGAATGCCCTCAGGCAGATCGGTGTTCTCACGCCTGCCGAAATCAGCGATCTCTCCGGCGGGCTCTTCTCGATGGAAGTGCCCGTCACCATCAATGAGCGTCTTTTCGATTACGACGAACTGCTGATTATCGGCCCGGTTTTTCCGCATGAGGTTGTCGGTTTTTCTGGAGGTAACAAGTACCTGTTCCCCGGCGTTGCTGGGCCGGAAATTCTGAATTTCTTCCATTGGCTGGGAGCGGTCGTTACCAATCCGATGATCATCGGCCACAAGTGGACACCCGTTCGGAAGGTTGTTGACCGGGCTGCCGCTCTTGTGCCGATCCCGAAGCGCTGCCTTTGCATGGTCGCGGACAAA
The DNA here is from genome assembly GCA_903831635.1 of uncultured Spartobacteria bacterium. Lineage (GTDB taxonomy): Bacteria > Verrucomicrobiota > Verrucomicrobiia > Chthoniobacterales > UBA6821 > UBA6821. Next base: position 25,285 of record CAIKYN010000264.1, on the reverse strand, counting down.
GGCGGCCTCGCTGGACTCTTTGCCGGCACCCCGGAGCAGGCTTGGGACGAGGCTTCCGAGCTTTCCCGGAAGCTCCACATCACGACCAAACCGCGTCCCTTCCACACCATCCTCTCGTGCGCCCCGGCGATGTACGACGAGCTCTGGGTCGGCGGCAAATGCATGTATAAGCTGGAGCCTGTGCTTGCTGATGGCGGTGAGCTGATCATCTACGCACCACACATCCATGAGGTCTCGGTGGTTCATGGCAAGCTGATCGAGGAGATCGGCTATCACTGCCGCGATTATTTCCTTGGCCAGTGGGACAGGTTCAAGCATTACCCTTGGGGAGTCATCGCGCACAGCACGCACGTCCGCGGGGTAGGAACCTACGAAAACGGGGTTGAGAAGTGTCGCGCGAAGGTCACACTCGCCACGGGTATCCCTAGGGAAGTCTGTGAGCGGATCAACATGGGATACCGTGATCCAGCTTCGATCCGGATCGAAGAGTTTGCCGATCGCGAGGAGGAGGGAGTCCTGCTCGTTCCAAAGGCTGGCGAGATGCTTTTCCAACTGGAGAATCCGGCGCCATGGGCGGCTGGTTGTGACCGTCCATGAGCCTTCATGTGGTCATGGGGGTTTCGGGCTGCGGAAAAAGCAGCGTTGCTGCACGGCTTGCTGCTGCCAAAGGAGGCGACTTCCTTGATGCCGATGATTTCCATCCGCCGGCCAATAAAGCAAAGATGGCGGCAGGCATTCCCCTTCAGGATGAGGACCGTGCGGGCTGGCTGGACACCTTGAATGCAGAATTAAAGAGTCGCGCAGCAAACGCCAGGGATACCTTCCTAGCCTGCTCTGCCTTGAAGCAGATTTACCGAGATCGCCTTTCCGCAGGGCTGCCATCCTTGGGTTTCATCTATCTCAAAGGCTCACGCGAGGCGATCCGAAGCCGCCTGGAGCAACGCACGGATCACTTCATGCCTTCCACGCTTTTGGAAAGTCAGTTTTCCATACTGGAGGAACCGACGGGTGCCTTGACGGTCTCGATTGAGCAATCGCTCGAACATGTCGTCGAAGAGATCCTCAAGAGGATCTGATCAGGTCTTTCTTCATCTCCGAGTTTCGTGCATCAGGAGCGTGTCTGCCACGCGCTGGGCGTCATTCCGGTCTGTCGACGGAACCAACGGGTGAAGTAATTCGCATCGGAAAAACCGAGTCGCACCGCTGTCTCGCCGATCGCGCCCCCCTTTGCGAGTTCCCGCTCGCTGGCGCGTAGCATTTCTTTGGCACGCCATTGTCCCAGGGTCAGGCCCGTGGATCGTCTGACGAGACGGTTCAGATAGTCCTGCTGCAGTCCGACGCGGCGAGCGAGTTCTCCGGGAGTTGGCGGCAGTCCCTCCCCGTCTATTGATCGGAGCAGGCGCCTGGTGACCGCCGTCCCTTGTCTTGAAGTGACGGGATGGGCCACGCAAGCCCGGCGGCAGGACTCGAGAAGTAGCAAGGCTGTGCCTCCAGCGCCGAGCTCCAGGTTGCCTGATCGCTCCGGCCGCTCCGGGCTTTCATGGGCGAGCTTATTGAGGCGTTCGCGGACCTGCGCCAGCTCCTCGGCTGGCAACCAGCCGGCTCCACATCCGAATCGTCTGGGCCCCTCTCCTCCCAGATCTGCTACCAGGCAGATCGCCAGTCGGGGGGCTTCTTCGAGAAACGCATGCTCAGTCCCCGCGGGAATGAAAAAGACTGCTCCGGGCGCGACGGGATGAAGATCCCCTCCGATTCGCTGCCGTCCCCGGCCTCGCAGATAGACGAGAAGTTGTCCGTGGGAATGGCGGTGGGGGCTCTCCTTGTCGAAGGGCTGCAGATGGCGGTTTAGCCGGAGCTCGTTCACCGACCAGTCGCCGCAGACTAGGTGAAGGCGCTTCAACAGGATCGGCCTGAATGGGGAGTCTTCCTTTTTTCTGGCGGATTTTCTGGTGGTCGGCATGAAGGCATGGTGGTGGCTAAGACTAGGACGAAGAATAAAGTCGTTATTGTGCTAAAAAAAGCGTTTTCAGCCGATGCGCGGGTGCATCTTTCCTGCCAAGATTTTCAATTATGAGCAGACCTGTCGTTCTTGTAACCGGAGCCAGCCGCGGTCTTGGCCGTGGCATCGCCCTCACTCTTGCCGCCGAAGGATATGATCTCGCGATCCATTACGCCTCCAATGCAACTGCCGCCGAGGAGGCCGTTGCAGCCTGCAAGGCCGTAGCAAAGAGCCCGGACCAGCGTTTTCTTTCTGTCTCTGCGCAACTCGCCTCTTCCGAGCAGCGTGCAGCGATGATGCAGAAGGTGATCAGCGAACTGGGTCACCTTGATGCCTTGGTCAATAACGCCGGCATGGCACCCCGCGAACGCGCCGATATCACGGAGGCTAGTGAGGCAAGCTTTGATGAGCTGATCTCGGTCAATCTCAAGGGGCCCTATTTCCTCAGTCAGCTAGCCGCCAATTACTGGCTCAAGCACCCTGGCGCATCCCGTCTGGCCGGAGGTTATAAGCTGCTCTTTGTGACATCCATTTCTGCGGCGACCGCCTCCGTGAACCGAGGTGATTACTGCATCTCCAAGGCCGGCTTGGCTATGGTCTCCCAGCTCTGGGCCTCGCGGCTTGCCGCCGAGGGTGTTCAAGTTCTCGAACTTCGTCCCGGAATCATGGCAACCGACATGACCTCCGGAGTGAAGGGTAAGTACGATGCTCTCATTGCCGATGGCCTTGTTCCTCAAAAGCGCTGGGGCAATCCAGAGGATGTCGGTCTCGCTGTGAAGGCGATCTGCCGCGGTGACTTCCCTTTCAGCACCGGCGATGTCATCTATCTCGACGGCGGATTCCATATCAGCCGACTCTAATTCACCCATCACCCTCCGCAGATTCCCATGATAACACTTGATACAACACTGACTCCCTCCTCGCTGAAGGGAGCTGCTGACCGCGTCTTCGAGGCCTCAGCACCGAAAATTGCCAACCTTCAGAAGCGCTGGAAGGATGCGGACGGCACCCCGGTCTTCACCATCGAGGGGAAATACACATCCCGAGGCTGGACCGAGTGGACGCAGGGCTTCCAGTATGGAGCGGCGATCCTTCAGTTCGACGCCACGGGCGACGAGGAGATGCTTCGTATCGGTCGCGAAGGAACGCTACGCCTCATGGCGCCGCACATCACCCACATCGGTGTCCATGACCATGGTTTCAACAATGTCAGCACATACGGCAATCTCCGCCGCCTCCTTCAAGAGGGTCGTCTCCCCGCCAATGAGTGGGAGGGTCACTTCTACGACCTCGCGCTGAAGGCAAGCGGTGCAGTCCAGGCCTCCCGCTGGACACAGCTCACACCTGAACTCGGCTACATCTATTCTTTCAACGGACCTCACTCTCTGTTCTCCGACACCGTGCGTTCGCTTCGTGCGCTTGCAGTGGGCCACTCCCTTGGTCACCGCTTGATGGGTGAGAACGACAAGGCCTCTTCGCTCCTCGGACGCATCATCCAGCATGCCGAGACGACGGCTCGTTATAACGTCTACTATGGCAAGGGACGCGACATTTATGATCTTCCCGGCCGTGTCGTCCACGAGTCGATCTTCAACACGAATGACGGCAACTACCGCTGTCCCTCTACTCAGCAGGGATATACACCGTTCTCCACTTGGACACGTGGCCTTGCCTGGATCCTCTGTGGCTATCCCGAGCAGATGGAGTACCTCGAGCAGCTTTCCGATGAAGAGCTCGCGCCTTTTGGTGGCAAGCAGGCGCTGCTCGACCGTTACCTCGAGGTCTCCAAGGCCGTGGCGGAATTCTACATCCGCGAGACCCCGACTGATGGAATTCCCTATTGGGATACCGGTGCTCCCGGACTTGTCCATCTCGGAGATTACAACGACCGTCCCGCCGATCCCTTCAATGACCATGAACCAGTCGACAGCTCTGCCGCCGCCATCGGTGCTCAGGGATTGCTTCGTCTTGGTCGCTACCTAGATCGCCATGGAAAGAAAGAGGAGGGGGCCCGTTACACGGCCGCCGGTCTCACTGCAGCCAAGACACTCTTTTCCGAGCCTTACCTTAGTCTTGATCCGAACCACGAGGGTCTCCTCCTCCACACTGTCTACCACCGTCCTAATGGATGGGATCACGTTCCTTCCGGGCGCAAGGTTCCTTGTGGCGAATCGGCCATGTGGGGTGACTACCATCTCCGCGAGTTGGCACTTCAGATCCAGCGCCTCGCTACGGGTGCTCCCTACCTCACCTTCTTCGGCAAGATTTGACCTAACAGTCTTCAGCCTAAACCCCTAACAGCCTAACCAATGATCATCGCAGACCTCGCCCAAACAGCCGGCCGCACCTATCCGGCCCGTCGCCGCACCCAGAATATCGTCGGGGGTGTTTCCCCGATCCAGGCCACCAACTTCGCCATGGGGAACGTGACCCTTGAACCGAACGGTGGCCAGGTTCCCTGGCACAACCAGGAACAGGAGGAGGTCTATTTCATCGTCGAGGGAGAGGGGGAGATGTGCCTCGGTGAAGAGAGGGTTCAGGTCAAGGCAGGTCAAGCCGCCTATATACCCTCCGGCGTCTTCCATCAGCTCACCAACACCGGCTCGACCCCAATGCGTATGATCTACGTCTATGGTCCCGCCGGTGATGTCGCCCACTGGAAGCAAGAACTGGAGGGAACGCTTCCCCCAGCGGGAGTGGGTGACACACCGGCTCTCCCTGCCGGTGCCCAGCCTCAGTGCACCAAGAAACCTGAATAACTCTGTTCAACCCATTCACACAACAACCACACCAACACTGAAATTATGAAAGAACACCGCATCGGCATCATCATGAACGGCGTCACGGGACGCATGGGCACCAACCAGCATCTCCTTCGCTCCATCAAGGCGATCATCGACCAAGGTGGAGTCCGTATCGGCGACGATGAGGTCATCATGCCCGACCCCATTCTGGTCGGACGCAGCGCTTCCAAACTGGTCGAGTTGGCCAAGCGTGCAGGTCTCCCTGAAGACCGCATCTCCACCGATCTGGATGCCGTGCTGAAAGATCCGGAGAACCAGATTTATTTCGACTCCACCCTTACCGGACAGCGTCCATCGGGAGTACGGAAGGCGATCAAGGCTGGCAAGCACATCTACTGCGAGAAGCCGACTGCCACCACCTCGGCCGAAGCGCTTGCACTTTATCAAGAGGTGACCGCCGCCGGTCTGAAGAACGGTGTTGTTCAGGACAAGCTCTGGCTCCCAGGCCTCCTCAAGCTGAAGTATCTCATCGATACGGGCTTCTTTGGCGAGATCCTCTCCGTACGGGGTGAGTTCGGATACTGGGTCTTCACCGGTGAACACGAGAAGCTCCAGCGTCCCTCTTGGAACTACCGCAAGGAAGATGACGGCGGCATCATCGTCGACATGCTCTGCCACTGGCAGTACGTCATCCAGAATCTCTTCGGCGAGATCAAGTCGCTCACCTGCCTCGGTGCCACCCACATTCCGACGCGTTGGGATGAAAAGGGAAAGACTTACAAGTGCACGGCTGATGATTCCGCCTACGCCACCTTCGAGCTGGATAACGGGGTGATCTGTCACTTCAACTCCTCCTGGACCGTCCGTGTCAACCGCGAGGATCTGCTGACCCTTCAGGTTGATGGAACAAAGGGAAGCGCCGTTGCCGGACTACGTGACTGCAAAGCCCAGGCTCATGCCGCCACACCTCGTTGCGTCTGGAATCCCGACATCGACAGCCCGATCGATTATAAGGATGGCTGGACCCGCGTTCCTTCCAACGACACTTACGACAACGCCTTCAAGGTGCAGTGGGAGCTTTTCCTCAAGCACGTGGTGAAGAACGAACCCTTCCCTTGGAACCTACTGCAAGGCGCCAAGGGAGTTCAGCTTGCCGAACTTGGTCTCCAGTCCTGGGAAGAGCGTCGCTGGCTCGACGTTCCGAAGCTCGGCTGATTGAACAAAAGCCGCAGAATTTCTCAGCCTTAAAAATCCAAACAGCCTGATTCCTATGTCCATCCTGACACTTCGTCCTGCTGACCAATGCCGCTATGATGAAATCTCCCTCGGGGAGGTGATGCTTCGTCTTGATCCAGGTGAGGGCCGTATCAAGACCACGCGTACGTTCCGTGCCTGGGAGGGTGGTGGCGAGTACAACGTGGCCCGAGGTCTTCGCCGCTGCTTCGGTCTCCGCACCGCGGTCCTGAGCGCCTTCGCCGACAACGATGCCGGTCGTTTAGTGGAGGACCTCATCCTTCAGGGTGGTGTCGATGCCTCCATGTTAAAGTGGGTTCCCTACGACGGTATCGGTCGTTCCGTCCGCAATGGATTGAATTTCACTGAGCGTGGCTTCGGTGTGCGTGGTGCGGTCGGCATCTCTGACCGTGGCAACACAGCCGCCTCGCAGATCAAGCGCGGTGACTTCGACTGGGATCATATCTTCGGCACGCTTGGCGCCCGCTGGTTCCACACCGGCGGTATCTTTGCGGCTCTGAGCGAAAGCACTGCGGACGTGGTGATCGAGGCGACTGAGGCTGCTCATCGCCACGGTGTCATTGTCTCCTATGATCTCAACTACCGCCCCTCCCTCTGGAAGGGCATCGGTGGCAAGGAGAAGGCCCAGGAGGTGAACAAGCGCATCGCCAAGAACGTCGACGTCATGATCGGCAACGAAGAGGACTTCACCGCCTGTCTCGGACTTGAGGTGAAGGGAGCCGACCATAATCTCACCAACCTTGAACTCGACAGCTTCAAGGCGATGATCGGTGAAGCCGTGAAGGTCTTCCCGAACTTCAAGGTCGTTGCAACGACCATGCGTGGCGTTAAGACAGCCACGGTTAATGACTGGGGCGCTATCTGCTGGGCTGATGGTAAGTTCTACGAGTCGACCCACTATCCGAGCCTCGAGATCATGGATCGCGTTGGCGGCGGCGACAGCTTCGCCTCCGGCTTGATCTATGGATTCCTCACCAGCGGTGACCCGCAGGATGCGGTGAATCTCGGTGCTGCCCATGGCGCGCTTGCGATGACCACTCCTGGCGATACTTCCATGGCTTCCCTCGCAGAGGTTAAGAAGCTCGCCGGAGGCGGCGGTGCCCGTGTTGATCGCTGATCTGTCTCAAATAAAAAATCCGAACCCCGTGCTGGCAACGGCACGGGGTTTTTTGTTCTCCTAGAGAGCTTATGGCGACGCTCAACTCCAACTATCTCAAGCTCAAGGCCGGTTACCTCTTTCCAGAAATCGCACGGCGCGTAAAGACCTTCACCGAGGCGAACCCCGAAGCCGCGGCACGCATGATCCGTTGCGGTATCGGTGACGTGACCGAGCCGCTTCCCTCAGCCGTGCGAGAGGCAATGCATGCGGCGATTGACGAGATGGGTACCCGTGAGGGATTTCATGGATATGGCCCCGAGCAGGGCTATGAATTCCTTCGTGGTGCCATTGCCAAACATGACTACCGTGACCGCGGTCTTGAGGTGGCTGATGACGAGATCTTTGTTTCTGACGGATCCAAGTGTGATGGGGGCGCCATCCTGGATATTCTTGGACACGACAATCATATCGCTGTGATGGATCCGGTCTATCCCGTGTATGTGGACACGAATGTGATGGCCGGACACACGGGTGACGGCCGCGAGGATGGTTCTTATGAGGGGATCACCTATCTCGAGTGCAATGCGGAGAATGGCTTTGTGCCAGAGATTCCTGCCGAGAAGGTCGATATCATTTATCTCTGTTTTCCGAACAATCCCACCGGTGCTGTCGCCTCCCGCTCCCAACTCGAGGCATGGGTCGCTTATGCGCGGAAACATGGTTCGATCCTGCTTTTTGATGCCGCCTACGAGGCCTACATCAGCGACACCTCCGTTCCGCGCTCGATCTATGAGATCCCAGGGGCCCGTGACTGCGCGATTGAGTTCCGAAGCTTCTCCAAAAACGGGGGATTCACCGGCACCCGCTGCGCCTTCACCGTGGTTCCAAAGACGCTGACCGCACTTTCTGCGGATGGCGAACGTCGGCCGATTCATCCCCTCTGGCACCGTCGCTTTACCACCAAGTTCAATGGCGTCAGCTACATCACCCAGCGAGGCGCTGCCGCCCTCTACAGCGATCTAGGAAAAGCCGAGGTGGCTGCTCTGGTGGAGCATTATATGGGCAATGCAGCAATCCTGCGCGAAGCTGTCCAATCGTGCGGATTGAAAGTCTATGGAGGAGAGAACGCCCCCTATATCTGGGTGAAAGGTCCGGCGGGACAAACCAGCTGGGAGATTTTTGATCGGATGCTGAACGAGGCCAATATCGTTGTCACTCCGGGTAGTGGCTTCGGCCGAGCCGGCGAGGGATATTTCCGCATTTCCGCCTTCAATAGCCGCGAGAAGGCGATTGAGGCGGCCGCCCGGATCAAGTCGATGATCTGGTAAAGCAAATCAAGCCATTAAACGGAAAAAGCCGTGACCTGATCCAGGCCACGGCTTTTTCTTTGAGAGGAATAAGTAAGACTTAAGCCACCAAGCTATTCGTGTACTCGGAGGGCTCGTAGTTTTCGATCAGCACTTCATTCTGCTCGCCGCGCTTCATCCGGACCTGCTTGACCATGATCTCGGGGGTCTTATGGGGGGCGAAGAGAATGTCGTCATGGGTGGCATGGCTCTTTTCGGTGAACATCGAGGGAACCAGATGGCCCCCGAGATGATCACTGCGACCGGTGGCGACGTGGACGGTACCACGGACCTTTTCGTCCTGAATGTCGCGTCCGCTGACTGGGAGAAGCTGAGTGCCAAGACCAAGCTCCCCGAGTTCACCGGTAACTGGGTCGGAGACCAGCTTGGCATTGTGGGCCTCAATCGTGGCGACATTCCCCTTGATCAGTTCAGCCTTCACAATGCGGCCACCCGTGACGGTCATCAGGCCGAGTGTTCCATCTTCGTAGCGGTGCGGGAATGATCCCTCGGCCCCCTCGGGTACGAAGTAGACTTCTCCGGCAGGGAGATTCGCGACATCGGGCTCATCTCCCCGGCAGAGGCCATGGCTCTTCTGGGCTTCCTGACCATTAAGAATGAGGCGGAGGGTATAATCCTTACCCTCGCAGCCAAACTCGATCTCGACCCAGTCTGCCTTGGTAACCCCCAGGCGCAGTTTCTCCGCCTCGACACTGACATCGTCGTAATCAACGGCGAGTCCACTCGCGAGGATGACCTCATTGACCCCGTGCAAGGTCGCCCCACGGAAGCCGTACTGCTTGGCAAAGGCGGTGAGAGGGGCCGTAGCGGAGTAGGTCGAGATGCAGAGGATAATGTCGTAGTTGGGGTAGATATCCTTGGAGAGGCTGAACTGCTTACCTGATGGGTCAAACGCCTCATCCGGCATATCCAGATTACTTCCACCGGTGAGCTTATAGGCGAAGATCTCTCCCCCCTTGAGCCCCATTTTTGCCAGGATCTCGGCATTGAGCGGTTTGTGGAAGGACTCCACAGCGTGCTTCTGAATGGTGAGAGCCGGGTTGTTCAGGAAGGCGAAATCCTTGATGTCGGCTGGATTCTCAAGATCGATCAGGATGCAGAGTCGTTGGCCCTCTTTCGGGGCGAAAGTCGTTTTAAGAAGGCGCTCTAGGCTGAAAGGAGGGAAGGAGCGGGCGGCGATTTGCTGGGCAATCGGTAGGGTCATGGGTTGTGTGGGTTGTTTTAGTTAAGGGTATTAACTAATAGGAAATTTAGCCGGTCCGTAGGACATGGGAAGGAATTTCATGAGTTAACCTTCCCTTTCAGTTTACGATATCAAATTCGTTACTGCGAATAACCTTGTTATTTAGTGAGAGCAGGATCATTGAAGGGGTCTATGAAACAACTCAGTCACCTCTGTTTTGTCCTGGGACTCGCTTCCGTCCTCGCATCCATTGCTATCTGGTATTATGCCGGCGGCAAGGATGTGAGTTTTGAAGTCCGCACCCATGGCGAACTCTTCGGGATTTTCGTCGGCCTCTGGGCCCCGACCTTCCTGATCCTCTCGAATCGCATCGCGCGGTACGCCGAGGGAAAATAATCCCAAACGCTCCCCCCGGAGCCCAAATTCACTGAGAGGGCCGGGTCATTGACCCGGCCTTCTCTTTTTCACAAACTATCCCGGTGGATCCGAGTAACTACCAACGTGTTCGCCTCTGGGCGGGTATCACATCGATCGGTACCAATCTTGCGCTGATCTGGGGACTCGCCCTCAGTGCATCGTGGTGGGCGAGTAGTGTCTCCGGTCCTGTAGCGATCTTGTTGACTCTGCTGGCTGTCGCACTGGTTGTGACTCTGGCGAACCTTCCGTTTGATCTTCTGGTGGGAAACGCACTGGAGAGTGCGGCCGGTCGTATCGGTGAATCCACGACTGGATGGCTTCAGGATTGGTTTTGCAACCGACTGTTCACGTTGGCTGGCCTCTGGACTGGATTCCTTTTCTTCGCTTCGTTACATCAAGTCTCCCGGCCATGGGCGCTGATGATGTTCCTCGCTGCGGGAGCGGGAATCCTGATCCTATTTCTTCTTGTCCCGGCGGGACACTCCTCCGTTGCAGGTTCCTCAGAGAAGGTTTTTGAACACGATCTCCAACACGAATTGAGGTCGTTACAGATGACCCTGCGACCCGTTCGCTGGTTTGATCATGGTGATTCCGAAACCGTGAATGGCTGTATCACACCTCGTGGAACCCTTTCCCTCTCCACGACGATCGCCCAATGGCTCACCCCGCGGGAGGCGGCTCTTCTTGTTGCTCGTGAGGAATATTACCGCAGATCAGGAGCGTGGATTCTGATCCTGGCAATCGTGGCGGTTTGGACGCTGCTGGGAATTCTTTTGGCATCGCTTCTGCCCAGCGGGAACTCCGTGCAGGGGGGGCTTTGCGGAGCAGGCGTCATGACCACCTGGTGCTTTCTGGCACTCTTTGTCTGGCCCACGTTGAATAGGTTCTGGATGCGGCAAGCGGATTCCTTCCTGGCCACCCAGGCAACTCCCGGAGAGATATGCGACCTCTTATCCAAGATTGAACGACTTAACGCCACCGACATCTCTCTTTCACCCGCCAAGACAGCGGTGTTTCATCCTATCCCCCCTCTCCAGGAGAGGCTCTCCAATCTAGACCGACGCTCATGAACCAGATTCCTCGTCTCCTTTTCTTTGTGACCCGTTGGTTCGGTAATGCCATTGGGACATCGCTTCATTGTCATGTCGGGAAGCCCCGTTACTGGAATCATCCTCCAAACTGGTCTTGAGTCAGAATCAGACATCCTTTTTCAACGAGAGTCAGGGTCCTCTTCTGAACCGGGATGGGGTCGTGGAGTACAAGCCGGCACTCTTTAGTGGTGCTGAGTCGGAAGATCTTTTCGGTGCATTACTGACAACAACCCCATGGCAGCATGATGAGGTGATGCTCTTTGGTCAGAAAAGGGTCCTTTCCCGCAAGGTTGCCTGGCACGGGGATGGCGACTTCTCTTATTCCTACTCCGGGACGAGCAAGACGGCCTCACCTTGGAGTCCAGCGCTTTTACTTATCAAGGAGCGGGTCGAGAATCAGTGTGCCCATCGCTTCAACTCCTGCCTACTAAACCTCTACCATGATGGCTCCGAAGGGATGGGGTGGCATAGCGATGATGAGAAGACCCTTGGGCTCAACCCCGTGATTGCTTCCGTGAGCTTTGGTGCCGAGCGGATTTTCAAACTTAAGCACCGGGAATCTAAAGAGGTCATTACCGTGCTTCTGGAAAACGGCAGCCTGCTGGTGATGAAAGGGGAGACCCAGCATTACTGGGTTCATGCCATGCCCAAGACCAAGAAAATCATGACGCCTCGGATCAACCTGACTTTTCGCACGTTTCGGGGCTAGAATTCCGCCGATCAAATCCCATGAAAGCAAAAATCCATGCCGATCAGATCTCGTTGGTAATCCGGCTTGCCTGGGAGGATCGGACCAGCTTTGAGGAGATCAAGGAACGCACCGGTCTCGTGGAGCGGGAGGTCATTGCCATCATGCGTCGTGAATTGAAGCCCTCCAGTTTCACCATGTGGAGAAAACGAGTTGGTGGTCGGGTGACGAAACACCGCAAGCTTCTGGAGCGCCGGTTGAAGCCCTCTAATCCTGAGGGCTTGGAGTGATGGGGCGCGAGGGAAGTTTCCCGAATAAGGCGTCGATCATGAATTTAATGAGAGTTGCCTCAGGACGGAAGGTATCCGCTCCTTTAACCTAAAAAATCCATGGGTCGCGTGCGGCCAGAATGCGTCATCCCAAGGGCGCCGCAGTCTTTTTAGAGCAACACCCTCGTTAGCCAGTTCCGAGAGTGCCGGGTCTAGCAAGTTGCATGTTGGACCAACGGGAGGAGTCATCATGCTGAGGGATTGAGCGGCGTGATCACGCAAGAGGACATGCAATCTTGAGGCTATTGATTCTGTGCCACCAGCGAGGCTGAGGACGGGGCATTGAAATGCACCAGTCAATCGCGCGGCAGTTTCCTCGAGAGCCTTGCGCTTCCATGCCGCGGGAAGGGTTCTAATTCCGGGGTAAGCCTCAGCAATATTCAGAAGAACGATTGCCGTGACATCGCGTTGTGGAATGCCCCAATCCTCTGGGAGTAGATCCTCCTCAGAGATGAGGAGAACTGTTTTTTCGCCTGCAAGATGGTGATCAGGACGAGCCAAGGGAACCGGTGGGTGGGCTATGAAAGACTCCCTCATCGGGGGAGCTTCCTGAGCGAGAAGTCCGTGCGGTGCATAACGCCCGTTCGTAAAGCGTTCGATATTCTCGGCGGTCGCCAGATAGACCTTTCCCTGAGTCTGTAAACCGCAGACCCAGCGCCACGAGAGGGTGTTGGAAGCTGGGTCTCCGTCCAAAAGGTGGCGCATGAAAAAGTCCGCGCCCAGTTGCCATGGCAGTCGAAGTGTATGAACCCAAATGCTGGCAAACCACATCCGGACATGGTTGTGAAGGTATCCCGTCTGATGGAGTTCTTTGACCCAGGCATCCAGACAATCGATCCCTGTCGCTCCAGACTCGGTATTTTGCACCCGATCATGCAAATCGTGATCCTCTTCCATCCTAGTGCGAAGAATCCCAAGCTCCTGCAGATACTCCGACCAGATCTTGGGCCTCATCTCCAGCCATCCCTTCCAATAGGTACGCCAGCAGATTTCCTGGATGAACTTCTCGGCTTCTTTCTCAGAGTGCTCTCGAAGAACCGCAGCAACGACCTCGGCTTCCGTAATCAACCGATGGCGTAGGAAAGGTGAAAGACCTGAAACGACACCGGGAACAAAATTGCGACCCTGTGCATAGCTCGTGCCGGCATAGGGCAAAAAGGCCTCTAGCTTCAACAATCCCGTTTTGCGGTCCGCGTTCATCGGGGGTACCCAGTGGAGTTCATGAATTTTTGGTGTAGGAGATGTAGCTTAATCCTCCAGGATTTCACCAGGTCGCATGGCATGGAAGCGGTCTTTGGGAATGCCATATTTGGTGAGAGCGAGAGTAAGGGCTTCACGCGGTCGTTCGATCCCCTCGTCACTGAGAGGAAAAGTCCCCCAATGATGAGCAATGGCTTTGTTCGGCTTGAGTAACTGGAAGATCTCCACGGCCTCATCCGGATTCACATGATGCTGATGCATGAACCATCGTGGCTCGTAGGCTCCGATCGGAAGCGTGGCCAGCCGGATATCGGGGTAACGAGCCGCGATTTCGCTGTAGAGGGATCCGCCGCCGAAGCCCGTATCGCCGATATGGAAGATGGTCCCGGCACTTGTTTTGATTGCAAAAGAAGCCCAGAGGGCATGACGGCGATCGAGTATCCCGCGCGCCGACCAGTGGAGCGTTGGTTCCAGTCGCACGGAGAGCTCTGGACCAAGCATGATCTCATCACCCCAGTCGGCGGTTTCAACCCCGATTTGAGGAATGGTCTGCCTGAGGATCGTATCGTTGCCGAGTGGCGCTATGACGCGCGGCCGATGGCGCTGCCAGAGCCTCGCCATGGTTGTCAGATCGAGATGGTCGTAGTGGTTGTGGGTGATCAGGACGATGTCGATCGGGGGAAGATCCCCGAAAGAAACACCGGGGGGATTGACGCGCTTCGGGCCGATGAAGGAGAGCGGGGAGGGGCGTTCCGACCAGACGGGATCGACGAGAAGATTCAGTCCCTCTGTCTGGTAGAGGAAGGAGGCGTGTCCTATGAAGGTGACCCTAAGCTTGCTTCCAGCGACGCATGCCGGTGGGATTTCATGAAACGGGCTGAACCACGAGGTAGGCCAGGTTTCTTTGTGGCCCTTCGAAAACCGCCACTTCAGCAGCTTGGCGAAGGAGGTGTTCCATGGATGTCCGGGATTGAAAAAGCATTTCCCGTCGAAATGGTTGGAGAGAGGACCTTGGTAGTAGCGGTTGGCCATGGATTAGGAATCGAGCAGAAACCGCTCCGGCACCCCACAAGTCGCGCCCAGAATACTCCCGACCACGGCACCTCGGTGACAGCTGTCACCGCCGACCATGGCGTTGGCGATGATTCCTGCCGAAAAGTCGCGATGGTATTTCCAGACGAGGTAGAGCGATGCGGGCATGGCATCGGCAATGTAGCAGGCGGGACTGAAACGGGAGCCGATGACATGTTCGTCAGGTTGATGGAGCCAAGAGTCGGATTTCTTTCCCGAGATCCAATCCCCCGCTTCCAGGCGGATCGCCTCATGGACATCCATCCCTTCCGCCGCTCTCCAGAGAAGACGGACCAACGTGTCGGCGGCACGGAGGACATTTGCATGGGCATGGGTCAGACCGACATGCTCCTTCACAATCATCCTCAATTCCGAAAGTCCCGTCCCCGGTTCCGAGGTGCAAAGTGCTGCACAGAGAGCGGGAACGGTGGCAAGGCCCCCGATGTGCTCGTCGCTGATTCCGCACTTTCTTGGTTTTTTCCCCTGAGCGTATCTGGTGAAAAAGGCCCGGTGATACTCCTCCACATAGGTGTCACGATGCCATCCCGGCTCCAGCATCCGGGCAATGTAGCGCTCTAGCCATGCATCGGGGTCGTAACTGCCCCGCTCCTTAATGAAGGCAAAAAGCTCCTGGGCAAGGCGGTAATTCAGAGTGTTCTCTCCCGCCTTGAGGAACTGGTGATAATGGATCCCACGCTTCCCCCAGTATTGAGCCTGATCGCGAAGGATATCTCCCCTCTCATTGAGGGCATGGTATTCGGAACGCCAAAGAATGCTTCCGGAATGGGGGTTCTTTGGCTCCATGAAGCGATCCACCATCCCGTAGTCCCGACGCAGGGCCACCGTGTCGTAGTACCAGTGGACAGGCATCGCCAGGGCATCGGCAGCAAGCGAACCATGGTAGGCTTGGATCCAGGTCGATACAGAATTCATCTGATAAAGAGGTTATACCGCTTGGGTCGATCAGCAATCGGGAAGGAAGAGTTCCGGTTGGGCCTCGTCGATCT
Organism: uncultured Spartobacteria bacterium; assembly: GCA_903831635.1. Taxonomy (GTDB): domain Bacteria; phylum Verrucomicrobiota; class Verrucomicrobiia; order Chthoniobacterales; family UBA6821; genus UBA6821. Next base: position 9,836 of record CAIKYN010000264.1, on the reverse strand, counting down.
TTCTTCGGAAGAGGGATCGTCTCTTCGCGGCAGATTTTCGCGGTGTGGCCGCTGACCGGGGTCGTGCTGATTTTGGACCGTTCGCCCGCATGATGCTCCAGAGGTTGGCCGGATCGATGATGGCGGCCGGATATCCGTTTCTGGGAGCGAGCGCAGGAAGATGCAGCGCCGTATTGGAGAGATCCCGGAGCTCAGGAACCCAGCGGCGTATGAACTCTCCTTCGGGATCCTTCTCCAGAGACTGCTTGAGCGGATTATAGATGCGAGGAGGCGACCCCAGAGTTGTCCCTGCTTGCATCTGGATCTGGCTGTAATGGATGCCCGGCTCGTAGTCGAGGAAGGTGCGGGCGAGATGGGGTGCAAAGCGTCGCCAATCAAGATTCAGCGCATAGGAAGCGAAGGAAACTAGCATCGCGCGGGCGCGGAAGTTGATCCATTTCGTGGCATTGAGCGACCGCATGCAGGCATCGACGAAGGGATAGCCTGTCAACCCCTCCGACCATCGCGTGTAGGAATCCTCATCCCACCCATGCAGTGTTTCGGTAGCCGGGTTGATGCACCGCCACTCCATCCAATGGAGACGCTCGAATTTCTGAAGAAAGTGATCCCTCCAGCGAAGCCGCGTGATGAAGCTTTGGATCTCCCTGCCTGCACCGCGAGGGACTCCTTGAGCAAGAACCTTGCGCGACTCTCGGAAAGCAAGTCTTGAGGAGAGACTCCCCCAGGTCAGATGGGGAGAGATGCGCGAGCAGATCTCCGAGGATTTCAAAGGGCTGCCCATCTCCTTCCTATAACCTTCACCTTCCAGACATCGTCCCGAAAGAAAACTCTCCAACATGCTTAGGGCCTTCATCTCTCCCCCGGTCTGTCGTCGGGATGAATGATCAGACGTCGAAATAACTTCCTCCAAGCTGAAGGAGGGAAGATCAGGAAGGCGCGTGGGATTTCTCCAGAAGCCCGGAGTTTCCGGAACATCAGCGCCGATCCAGTTGAGCCACGCACTCCCCTCTAATTTAGGCATCCCTTTTCCGCGGATCACCCCGTTCTGATGAAATTCCCTGACGGGAATCCCCCGAGATTTGGCCAGTGCCAGAGCGGCTATGTCTCTCTCGAAGGTCCAGAGATTCCCTGTTTCCTGATGACAGAGGATCGTGTCGACATCGTACGTATCCAGAAGGGATGCTAGCACGGGGGCGACGGATGGGGCCTCGAAGAGATGGAGCTGGCATCCTATGCTCTCAAGCTGGAGCTTCAGATCCCTAAGGTTCTCCAAAACGAAGGTGCGTTGCTCAGTGCTGGCTTTGTCACTCGCCCAGTAATCATTCTCCAGCACATAGAACGCCAGGGCCTTGCCTCCGGCCTCACATCGCTTGGAGGCAGTTGAGAGAGGGGCATGATCACGGACGCGTAGGTCACGCTTGAGCCAGACAAGGGTGACTAGTTCACGGTCTGGAAGGGAATCACTCATCGGCCTCCACTACTTCGCTTGGCTGCACCTTTGCAGGCCTGACTGCAATGAATGACGTGCTCCCAATCACGCTCCCATTTCTTGCGCCAGGCAAAAGGACGGCCACACTGCGGACAGATCTTCTCCGGCAAGTCGGTCTTCTTCACCGCCTTCCCGTTGATCCTCATCTCTAGCGATCCGAGAGCAGGCTCTCAAGGAGGCTGTCCCAGAGACGTCCTCGGCTTGCAAGCGCTGCTTTGGCAGCATTGACTGCCTCATCCAGCTTCTCAGGATCATGATCACAGAGGGTAGCTACGAGTCGAAGCGCCGCTGGTCCATGTTCGTCGCCATCAAGCTCGGCATGCCGCTTCAGGTAGTAGTGAAAAATAGGTGCCTTGTCTTCGCCGATACCGAGTTGTTCAAGCAGTGAGTTGAACATTCCGGGAATGACATTCTCCCGGCCGAAGGAGAAAGCGGCGGCTACTTTGTGGGGCTTGCCTTCGCGAAGAATCGCGAACGTATCCTTCATGAAAGCCCGAGATGCATCCGAGACCATCGGTGCCTCCAGAGCAGCATCAAGGCCTCGGGTTTCCACGATGCCAAGGAAATCAGTGATCGGCTTCGTATCAGCACCAACCTCGCGCATGGCCATCAGATAAAGGTCGAAGTGGCTGGCATGTGAAGAATCTCCACGGTGGGATTTCGGGAGTTTATCGCTTTCTTCGGCGACCACGATATCGTTAATCAACCGCACCAAATCAGGATGCGGTCGAGGCATCCAAGGCCAGGTGGCGGGAGCCAAGGTAGCCTGTAGAAACTTGAGCAATGACATGAAGTCCCAGACCGGGAAAACATGATTTTCCATGAAGAGGCAAAGCTGGGCTTCCGATTGAACAGATCCAAAAACCGGATGTGACTCAATAGTCTGAAGACTTGGCCTCAGAGTTTCTGAAAGATATTCCTCTGCCGCCGTTAGTTTCTTATCCATGAACTAACTTTAACAGGGGCGTCAATTTGGCATCGGGTTTGGAACTCTTCTTGGATTCTGATTCCAAAAAATCGCAAAATCCTCCAGAGCGTTCCACATTTACGTCTGCAACCCCACACGGGCCGGCATAAGCTCCCAACAATCTCCTATGCCCAATTCTTCTCAAAAACATTCCATCCTGATCCTGCCGGATCAGCTTTCGGAGCGTCATGCAGCTCTTCTGGCGGCCAAAAAGGGCAGGGATCAACTCCTCTTTGTTGAGTCGAGGCAGACGTTTGGCAAGCTACCTTACCATCGGCATCGTTTGATGCTTTTGCTCTCTGCCATGCGGCACTACGCAGCGGAACGCGAAGCAGAGGGGTGGGACGTGGAATACCATCGGTTGGAGAATTCGGCTGACATGCGATCCGTTTTGGAAGCGCATTGCAGGCATTACAAACCCTCATCCCTGCTTGTTGCCCAGCCTAATAATTATGACGAGCAGCTGGCGCTCAAGATGCTGGAGGGCAAGCTGCCCATCCCGCTGACAATTGTCCCGACCACTCAATTTTTATGCACCAGGGAGGATTTTGTGGAGATGGCAGGTGGCAAAAAGCGTCTTCTCATGGAGACTTTTTACCGAGAGATGCGTCGCCGCACGGGTCTCCTCATGGAGGCTGAGGATGCCTCCAAGCCACTCGGCGGGCAGTGGAACTACGATCAGGAAAATCGTGCCACCTATGCCGACTGGAAGAAAGCAGGCATGCCACGACCGAAAAAGTCACTCCGGCTAGAACAGGATGAGATCACCCGGGACGTCGCTCGCGAGCTGGAGGTGATCTATCCTGATGCACCGGGAAAAGCAGCGGACTTTGCATTGCCTGTCACAAGAAAGGAGGCTCTCGATTCTCTCCGTGAGTTCATCGACTCACGCTTGCCGGAATTCGGAACCTGGCAGGACCTAATGGTGTCGGAAGATGGCGACCTCTTTCACTCCATTCTCTCACCCATGCTCAACATCGGCCTGCTCGACCCTATGGAGTGTGCGCTGGCCGCTGAAAAATCCTGCAAGGCAGGCAAGGCCCCCCTCCATGCCGTGGAGGGATTTATCAGGCAAGTGATCGGCTGGCGTGAGTTTGTGAACGGCGTCTACTGGCTGAAAATGCCCGAGTACGCCTTGGTCAACGGGCTGAACGCAACACGATCGCTACCCGAGTTCTTCTACTCTGGACAGACCTCGATGAACTGCTTGTCAACGGCACTGAGGGAAACGCTCGCTCGAGGGTTCAATCACCACATCCAGCGGCTCATGATTCTCGGGAACTTTTTACTGATGGCAGGGGTTAATCCTCAGGAGGCACTCCGATGGTTCAACGAGATGTATGTCGATGCGCATGATTGGGTGATGGCTGCAAATGTTCTTGGAATGGCGCTGCACGCTGATGGTGGATACATGGCAACTAAGCCGTATGCTGCCAGCGGGGCCTATATCAGCAAAATGAGCAACTACTGCAGCTCGTGTTCTTTCAGTCCGAGCATCAAGAGTGGCAAGGGAGCTTGCCCGCTGAACTTACTCTATTGGAACTTCTTCGAGACGCATCAGGATCTCTTGATCCGAAATCCCAGAACCGCGATGCCTGTCCGGTCATGGCAAAAACGCGACGCCAAGGAGCGGCTCAAAATCGTCGCCGAGGCAAAGAGCTTTTTAGACTCCTTGAGTCCTCATCAAGGGAGCCGCTCCTGAATCTGACTTCGCTCTTTGTCCTGGGCAAAAGCGCTCGGTCAGGATGATTTGGGCGTCAAAAGGATTTTTTTGTCGTTCTCGGGTTGAGGGCGTTGCGGCGCTTTCCCTTCGATAAACACATCCATCTGCTGACCCACGTACACAGGGGTATTGGAATGATCAAACTGGTAGATGACCTGCAGAACGCGGGTATCGACGCGCTCTGTGCTATCTCCGGTAAGGGACTTCTTGGTGGTCACATAGGGTTCAATCCTGACGAATCGTAGAGGGATTGGATCGGAACGCATCCCTTTGATGAATGCGACGGCGGGCGCTCCGGCTGTCACGCGTGAAGCGCTGTCTTCATCGACATCTGCGCGAAGCTGAAGCTGTCTTGTCTCACCGAGCAGAAGGGAAGGATTGTTGAGATCGGAAGGGGGCACGGAGGCATACTCACCAGCCCGCAGGTCCACCTTGAGGATATCCCCGTCGCGCGGTGCGCGCACGGTGAGGAGATCCAGATTCACATTCGCTTGGGTCAGCTGGGCCTTGGCCAGCTCAAGATCGGCTTTGGTGGTGGCAAGAGCAGTTTCTGCCGAACGAACGGCATAATATTTTCTTTGGAGGTCGTCCTCGCTCGAAACATCCTTGCTGCGAAGTTGATCCGTTCTCCTATAGCTATCCTGCCGGTCGGCCAGGGTGACCTGTGCTTCGCTGACCTTGGCTTCAAGCAATCCGACTTGAGCTTTTTGATTGGCAATTCTAGCGACGGCATCGCGTGTGTCCTGGCGGAAAAGCGGGTCGCCGGTTTTGACCCGGTCGCCGACCTTTACAAAGACTTGATCGATCAGACCGGGAAGCAATGGAGCAATACGCACGTTCTCATCGATACCCTCGACCATTCCGCGGGCACCGATGGAGTCGGCGAAGGGAGCCCGGGAGGGCTCAACAAGTGGAGTCGGTGCCGGCTCCGGTTTTTTCAGCCTATGCACGAGGAGCGTGACGGCGATGATTCCCGCAAGGGCCAAAAAGATACTGAAACGTTTAGGCATGTTGATATTCGGCTGCGGGACAACTCTTCACCACACGACCATCTTCCATCTCCGCAATCCAATCTGCGAAGGAAAAAATACGGCTGTCATGGGTGACTACGATCACACAACGGCCGGGTGCACAGGCACTCCTCTTAAGAAGCTCCAGGGCGTGGTGGCCGGTCTTGGCATCGAGCGAGGCGGTCGGCTCATCGCAGATGATGAGCTTCGGGTCATGGACCAAGGCGCGGGAGATGGCGACCCGCTGCTGCTGTCCTCCGGAGAGCTGTTTGGGAAAGGAGCGAAGACGCGCACCCAGGCCGACATCTTCAAGGATCGCCGCCGCCTTTTCCTCCGCCTTGCGGTAGTTCCAGCTCTGCAGGATGAGCGGGATGGAGACATTCTCCACCACGGTGAGGGTGGGGATCAGGTTGAACTGCTGAAAGATGAACCCGACATTCCGGCTGCGAAACCCGGTCACCTCCGAGGCACTCATCGAGCCTAGGTTCCTCCCAAAGACATCGATGCTGCCGGAGTCGATGGCCAACGTCCCGCAGATGACACTCAGCAGGGTGGTTTTTCCGCAACCCGATGGACCGACGATCATCGTGAGCTCCCCGCAGCGTGCCTCGAAGGAAACGTCACGAAGGGCATAGGTGGGAGTGTCGCCATTCGGAAAGATTTTCGTCACGTTGCGGACTGCCACTGCAACGGAACCTGACCCTGCGCTCGATGCTTCGTGAGGGTTCATTTGAAGACGACGGCGGGCTCTAGCTTTGCAATCTGACGCAGGCCGATGGCCGCCGAAAAGCAGCAGATCAGAATGATGATCACGGCCACAAAGGCCGGCACCTGCCACGGCATAAAGAAAGGAGGTTGTTCGATTTGGAGAACCTTGTATCCGAAGATTGAGGTCAACCCGACACCGAGACCGAAGCCGACAAAGCCAACGGAAAAAGATTGAAGGAAGACCATCGCCGCCAAAATCGGCATACGAGCACCCATGGCCTTCAGGGCGGCGAGATAACGCAGATTATCGAGGATAAAGAGGTAGAAGGTCTGCCCGGCGATTGCGATTCCGACAATCACCCCCATCAAAACAACGGTGCCGAAGGAAATCGGGATCCCAGTGTTCTTGATGTACCACCAGATCGTGTTCCAGAAGAGATCGTCCCTTTCATACGCCCGCAGGCCCGGCAGCTTGCTAATGCGATCTGCCAGTTCCGACGAGGTGACGCCAGGTTTCGGTTGGGCCAACACGCAGCTCATCATCTTCCGCTGAGGCTTTGCAAACTGAAGAGCTCGGTCATAAGTGGTGTAGACGTAGGGTTGTCCCAAGAAGCTTCGGTTGGCGTGGCACAGAGCCACCACCCGGGCGGTCTTATCATTGATCTCAAAGGTGGTTCCGATATCGATCGTGATTCCCTTTTGACGGAATTTATCAATACCGACTTGGTCGATGATCACGGCATCGGGGAGGCGCAGGTCTTCGATCCTCCCCTTGGTGATCTGCATGGGGCGACCGACAAAAGTTGCCGTGTCGAGACCCACGAGCTGAACATTCTGAAAGGATCCGTCGCTCAGTCGGGCCTGCTCGATGCCGACATAGAGAGGGACTGCCCACTCGACGCCGGGTACCCCGCGAACCCTTGTCACCTCGATTTCGCGCAAGGGAATCACCTCATTCACCTGCTCTACTTTTGCGTCGAAGACCCAGACCTTGGCTCCAATGTTACGGACCGTGGCCGAGGTCCAGAGCATGAGACCACAGAAAACCGAAGCCTGCTGGGTCATCAGGAGAGAGCAAAAGGTCAGTCCCACGATCAGCATCATGTACTTCGCCCGATCCCGGAAGAGCATCAGGAGGGCGATACGGAGCATAAATACGGAGGCTGTTAGAGGTTTAGACTAAGGGCGGTCAGGTCATGAATCCCGAGCGCCGAATCACCGGGGCCTATTCTCGAGTTGCCGCTCGGCGTATTTCGCGAGCATGTCATATTCCAAATTCACACGATCACCAGCCTTGAGATCGCCGAGGTTTGTTTCCTGAAGCGTGTGGGGGATGATCCAGAGCCCGAAGTGATTCTCATCCAGCGAAGAGACGGTGAGTGAGACTCCATTCACGGCGATCGAGCCTTTTTCGATGAAATAGCCGGCTCCTGATGCGGGGATCTCGATCAGGAGGTTGAGATCGGCACCCTTGGATTCGGAGCTAATGACCTTGGCCGATGTGTCGACATGTCCTTGGACAAAGTGTCCTCCAAAGCGTCCGTCTGCCCGCAGGGCCCGCTCCAAGTTGACCCGCGAACCGGGTTGCAAAGTGCCAAGGTTAGTACGGTTCAGCGTTTCGACGAGCAGGTCGAACGCTAAGCCATCATCCTTCCCTGTGACAGTCAGGCAGCATCCGTTCACAGCGAGGCTCTCGCCGAGGGATAATTCTGCTACAAGGGAAGTCTCCAGGGTCAGACGAGCCGCATCCCCACGCTGCTCAAGAGAACGGATGATCCCAATGGCTTCTACGAGTCCGGTGAACATGAACAGGATCCTATCGGAGAAAGATCCAACCGACCAGAGCAAGCACTGGAAGGAGGATTGGCAGGGCATAGCGGAGAATGTATCCGAAGAAGTCAGGGCACTTCACTCCGGCTCCAGTCACGATGCTTTTCACCATGAAGTTCGGTCCGTTGCCGATGTAGGTCATGGCGCCGAAGAAGACTGCTCCTAGAGAAATAGCAATAAGGTGAGCCGGAGATTCGGCGGCCACTCTGATGATGTCCTGGGGATTATTCAGTGCCCCCCCCTGGAGTCCCATCTCCACGGAGAGGAAGGCCAGGTAGGTAGGGGCATTATCGAGCACGGTGGAGAGAATGCCCGTGGCATAATAAAAGTGCGTGCTGCCCATCCCGATCTTCGCGGCAAGAGCCGGAGCATGGTGGCCCAGATAGTCGAGTGCGGGAATCATCGTGAGGAAGATGCCGAAGAAGATCCAGGCGACCTCCTTGATCGGTTCAAATGAAAAGTCATTCTTTTGATGGATCAGGCGAGGGGTGAAATACCACGAGACTAGGGCTGCGCCAACCATCACCCCTTCCCGCCACGGACTTGGAAGGAAGACCGCTCCGATGATCACACCCAACGGCACGAGATTGCCAAATCCCTCAAGAGACCAGGCCGCAGTGCCCGCATCCGCATTTTCCTCCACCAATTCGGAGAGAACCGAGCGTGGGGCCCTGAGAAAATTCTCCCGATCCATCAGGAAGAAGATCCCGCCTAGAATCAGGGTGACTAAAAGCCAAGGCTGCCAGAGGTGAACAGTGGTCCAGAAAAAGGGGACGCCTTTGAGAAAACCGAGAAAAAGCGGAGGATCACCGATGGGGGTGAGGGCGCCGCCAATGTTGGAAACCAGAAAAATGAAAAAGACCGCGTGAAACTCGGTGAAACGATACTTGTTCATGCGGATCCAGGGACGGATGAGCAGCATGGAGGCCCCCGTCGTTCCGATGAGATTCGCAAGCACGGCACCACCCAGCAGATAGAGCAGATTTCCAGAGGGACGCATCTCCCCACGGATACGTATATGGATACCTCCTGCCGCGATAAAGAGGGCGGCCATGAGGATCACAAAGCTTCCATACTCATGGAGGGCCTCCCCGACACGATGGGCATCGTGAAAAATCAGCAGATAGTAGCCACCTGTAAAACCACCCAACGCCACGGCAACCTTTGGGTAATGACGTTCCCACCAGTGATGAGCCAGAAAGGGCATCACTGCGATTGCCAGCAACTGAAGGACGAAAGGAAGCAGAAGAAGGGGTCCGGGGAGATGGTGAGGAACTTCGACCGTTGTCATGGCACCCCGCTTTTTTCATGGACATCGTCGGTTTCGCGAGCAAATTCAACGACCTTGCATTTATTCCGTCTCGTGACCTGTTCTCTTCGTCTTCTTCTTGTCGCATCCATACTGGGTCTTGCCGGATGCGCCTCGGTCGGAGTGGGGAATGTTTTCTCCAAGGGGAGTCCGCCCAAAAAAATGCCGGCAAGGATTTATGTTCAGGAATTCAACGCACCCCTCGACAGCTTCCGTGTCGACCGTGAGGGGGCTGACCTGACGGCCTTCATTGCTGCAGAAAAGCATGCCTTGGCCCAAGCAGTTGTGAAGCAACTCGATAAGTATGTGGCTCCTTCAGAAATTCTTTCGGAAGGAAAACAGCCGCCCCGTGGCAACTTCTGGCTGGTGACCGGAACCTATGATCGCGTGAATCAGGGGAGCCGCGCCTTGAGAACGATTGTCGGCTTCGGGGCCGGAGGAACGAAGTTCGAGACCCGCGTGCAGGTCTCCTCGATCTCCGGGAAGGAGCCCAAGCAATTTCTCTCGCTCCTCACCTCGGGCGGATCCGGCCTTGCCCCCGGAGCATGGGCGGCCTTCACTCCGGCCTTCGCTTTTTATTGGCCCGGAGCAATCGGCAACGCGGGGGGGGCATCGCTCGGAGGGCTTTCGATTGATCGCGCAAGGACGGCACGCGAGATTACAGCCACGATTTCGGAGTATTGTTTTCAGCAAGGCTTGATTCCTGAGCGTAAAACCCGTCGTCCTAAAAAGCTCGGTGCATTACCCCCGGTTCAGAGACCTGACTTCGTGATTCCCAAAACGGGACTCTAGTCCTCCTG
>CAIKYN010000263.1 GCA_903831635.1 uncultured Spartobacteria bacterium | reverse complement strand
TGCCGACGGTGGCGGGAGCAGGTGCCTGCTTCTGGGCGCAAGCGCCGAGGGTGAGAGTAGCTGCCGCGAGAGCGACGACTGCTGCGATCTTGGTGATGGTCATGATAAATTTCGCCTCCTTTCTAAGCTGGTTGCTAAAGGTGCATTTTAAGGTCTCAAGCCTCTCCCACAAAGCAAATTCCCACGGAATTTTTTCTTCTTTATGCCGGATCACTAATCAGGGGGTGATAAGCACTTCCGTGCCGATTTTTACTCGGTCATGAAGATCGATCATCTCCAGGTTCTTCAGACGAATGCAGCCATGGCTGGCAGGGCTTCCGATCAAGGCCTCTTGATTCGTACCGTGAATGTAGATGTAGCGGTCCTTGGTGTTTCTGTTTGCCTCGTCCAGTCCTTCTAACCAGAGGATACGGGTTAGAACATGATCATGCCCCCCCCCGGGGAAAGCAGTTTCTCCGGTCGGGATGCGCCCTTTGAAGATCATCCAGGGTGGGGCACCATCGCCGAACTTTTCACAGATTCTGAAACGCCCCGTTGGGGTTCGAAAACTTCCCTCCTCGCTTCCCAGTCCGAACTTTGAACTTGAGACAGGATAAGTCGCGATCACATGACCATCATGATGCAGTTCAAGGGTCTGGCGCTTGATATCGATTAAAATTGATTGGAGAGGATCGTTCTCCTTGATTGAGCATGATATCATACGTTCCCTTTTCTGGATGCTTGCAGAGCGGGCACTCTGAAGGCAATTTTTACCTCACATCATGAGCAAGACAGACCACAATAACAATATCTCCACTCCCAAACATCTTGCCATCGTCGGTGCGACAGGAGCCGTAGGCATCGAGATGATGAAAGTTTTGGAGAGAAGGAATTTCCCCATCGCTTCCCTGCGACTTCTCGCCTCACCTCGTTCTGCCGGGAAAAGTTTGGAATTCCGCGGAGAACAGATCGTCGTGGAACCGCTCACCGAAAATAGCTTCAAGGGCATGGACATCGCTCTCTTTAGCGCTGGTGGAGGAATCTCAAAGGAATTTGCACCCCATGCCGTGAAAGCCGGTGCCATCGTTGTGGATAATTCTTCGGCCTTCCGAATGGATGCCGGAGTTCCCTTGGTTGTTCCCGAGATCAATGCCGCTGATGCAGGCTCTCATTCTGGGATTCTGGCCAACCCGAACTGCACCACCGCGATCACATTGATGGCGGTGCATCCGCTGCACCAAGCCTTCGGACTCAAGAGAATCATTGCGTCAAGCTATCAGGCTGTTTCAGGTACGGGAGCCCGGGCGATTGAGGAACTTCGTCAGCAGGTCGATGAGATCTCGGAAGGTAGACCTGTGACTAAGGATGTCTATCCTCATCAGATCGCTTTCAATGTCCTCCCTCATGTCGACTCTTTCTTGGAGGATGGGTACACGCGTGAAGAGATGAAGATGCAGAACGAGGGAAGAAGGATCCTACATCTTCCGCACTTCACGGCTTCGGTTACCTGTGTCAGGGTTCCAGTCTACCGCGCTCACTCCGTGGCGGTGACCGCTGAATTCGAGAATCCCGTTTCCCTTGAGAAGGCCCGCGAAGTGCTCTTGGAGGCGCCTGGGATCACTCTTCATGACGACCCATCCAAGGCGATCTATCCCATGCCGATTGAGTGCAGTGGAGAAGACAATTGCCGTATTGGAAGGCTTCGTCTTGATTGCGCCCTGCCCAATTCATTGACATTTTGGGTGAGTGGAGATCAGTTACTCAAGGGTGCGGCGTTGAATGCCGTGCAGATCGCTGAATTGCTCTAATAGCTGAGATCACCCACAAGAGACTCACGCCATGCCGACCTACGAATACGAGTGCACGAAGTGCAAGAAGAGATTCGATGCCTTCCAGTCGATGAAGGATGAAGCCTATAAAACCTGTCCCAAGGATAAGTGCCTGATGAAGACTTGGGGTAAAGGCAAGGTCATTAGACTGATCGGGGCTGGTGCCGGACTGATTTTCAAAGGATCAGGATTCTATATTACTGATTATCGCAGTGAGGGATACAAGAGTGCGGCGGAAAGCGCCTCAAAAAGTGAATCAACACCATCTTCCTCTGCTACAGCGGGCTCTGTGTCTCCTTCTAAGGAGGCCACGGTCGACTCAAAAAAACTCTCCTCATCCGAGTCTGGAAAGAGCAAGAAATCCCCCCCTAAAAAATCATGACGATCATCCGGTGTACTTCCTGCGGTCAGGATAATTCCCCAAATCAAGTCTACTGCTCTCACTGTGGAAGCATTCTTCCGAAATCCCCACAGAATGATGGGGATAATCCTCTTCCAACATCTGTTGCTGTCGCTGCTCGTCGTGTCCAGCGCGTTGAGGAAGAGCCTGAGCAAAAAAGATCCCTGTTTTCGCACCTCTGGGGATTTGTCCGTTATCTCCTCTCGGTGACTCTCACTGTCGCTGCTGTTCTTGCCTTGATGGATCCGAAAGTGCCTCTTCCCGATACTCAGACTATTTCGAATGCCCCGTCAATTCTACGCCATCAAATCATCGGGTCTCGCGGGATTCAAGTAATGATATCACAGCCAACTATCAATCAGGCGCTTGCTCAGATAGGAAAGATCCAATGGACCGCTCCTTTTGATTTCATACCCCTGCCCGAGTGGGTAGACACATCGGTGGTCCTTGCAAACGGCAGCTTCCGGTGCGCAGTGATACTGACTTTTCTGAACTATCCCCTGCATTTTTCAGAAACCTTCCATCTCTCAGGTGCCTCCCTTCAGTGGAGTCTCATTCCAGAATCTGCGAGCATCGGCATGCTTCCCATTCGAGGGCCCTTTCTTAAGCTGATCACTCCCTTTATGCACTCCTGTGCAGCGCCATTTACCCAAGAGTTGCAGATGATGAAAGAGGCGGAGACCGTTCGTATTCGTCCCGGTTTCGTTGATCTC
>CAIKYN010000262.1 GCA_903831635.1 uncultured Spartobacteria bacterium | reverse complement strand
TCCTTATCGAAATCGACACGGACAATGCCCGGTTTTTCGCGCCACGGCGCCGAGGAATCGTCCCCGAAGAAGGAGGTGTCCCAGTGCCCGTCCTTTGCTTTGAAGAAGCCGGTGCCACCGGCACACGGCACGCTCTCATGCCTCATCCGATAGGGGCCGTAAATCTTGTCCGAGACAGCAAGGCACAACGAGTAGTGACCATGCACCTTGTCGGTGGATCCGAGGTAATATTTCCCGTTTTCCTTAAAAAGTGTCGCCCCCTCGAAACCAATATCATTGCCGACATCGCGTCGGGTGGAGGGATCCTCGGTGCGATCAGCTAGGTGTACCTCCCTCGGCGGTTCGGCGAAGTCGCTCAGGTCATCCTTCATTCTGGCGATGATCTTTGCCGGACCGTAGGTGAAGTAGACCTTGCCGTCGTCATCCTCGAAGAGCGTGGGATCAATGAGGAAGGAGTCCTTGGTGGGACCGACCCCCCCGACGAGCGGTTTCTCGGGATCGGTTGCGTGAATATACGGCCCCTCAGGCTTGCCAGTCGTGCTCTTCAGGATCGACATGCCGCCGGGTGGCATTCCGAAGGTGAGGTAGTAGTTGTGGTGAATGTAATGAATCTCGGGGGCCCATATCGATCGTGTCGGACCGCGATGATCCCGCCATTTCTTCTCCCAACCCCCATCCTTTTCGATACTCCAGACCAGGCCGAGGTAGGTCCAGTGCTGCAGGTCAGGAGACTTCCAGAGTTCGATCCCGTCGTTGTACTTCCAGATATTGTCCCCGGTAGAACCGGTAAGGTAATAGTTCCCATCACCACCAAGGATGATGATGGTATCCCGCATGTGAACATCCCAGACAGGCTTGATGTGAGGAAGTAACCCCTGCTTAACCGTTTTTCCGCTGGCCAGCTGATCCCTGTTCTCAGCGGTGATGGCTTTTCCCGAGACAAGTCCCGGAACGACACCATCTCCCTCGACCGGTTTTCCCGAACCGGAGATTCCGGAACCGGTCGCCTTGACAGCCGCGATATCTTCCGGTGGAAAGTTCGTCGCCGCGTTGATAACAACGGGCTCCAAAGCAAACCCCGTGGAGGCTCCCAGAAGTAGCAAGGCGAGGATTGGAATCATTGTTTTTCCTCAATCGGAGCAACCGGCTTCTCGACGCTCACGAGCGTTTGATTATCACGGGTGACTTTTATGTTAGTTTTGCCACTGCTCTGCTTGCTGAAGGAAACCTTATCATTCTGTTCAGGCCACGAGACCGAGACCGCATTTGTGCCATCCCAAACTGTCTTCGGGAGAGGATCCCCCTGACGGTAGGGATAGAGCAGCACTTTGAACTGCGGTTCCACGGTGTGGGCGGGAACGGCAAGACGGCGGACCCTCTGGAGGTAGTGTCCCTTCGGTTGGACGGGGGGCTCGTCCTCAAGGATCATCGGCTCCTTCGCCTCGGTGGCTGGAATAACCTTGGGGTCATTCTGGATCTCCAGGAACCGAACAAGAAGCATCGGTTGACCAGCAGGAACGGGGCTGTTCGTATCGCGCAGGGCCGGCAGGGGCGGCTTGGAGCTTCTGCTCACCCCGGGGGCGTTCGTTTGTGAGGGATCGTTTCCGGTCAGGAGCAGATCGAGGCCTCCCTTGGAGTTGGTCTCCCTCTTCACGATCTGGATGTCGTGTTCCAGCGGGAGATACCAGAGATAATCGTGGGCGGCGTCATCCTTACGGATGTCGTCGATCACGAGGGCGTAGGGATGGGAGCCCCGCACCACACCCGCCGTTCTCCAGGCGTATTGGACGGGATAATTCGTCCCGCGGGAGACGGGACAGATCGATCCCTTGATCTTCAGCCAATCGGGTTGATGACCCAGTGGGGCTTTGAGGTAGTCGTCATCGTGCTTCGAGTAGGAGAAATCGTTGATGCCGTGTTTCTCAAGTTCGTAGCCTAGCGGGAGTTTCACCCCGTTGGTGGCGAGATCCTGCTCGGTATAGCGCCCTTTGGAACCCCAGTTGTCGAGGCGCTTCCATTGCCAGTCCCAGGGATACTTTGCATCGCCGACGGCGAAGGTACCACCGTTCGTGTCGACTACATCGACCATGCGGCCGGGTGTGTAATCGGCTTGGGGATGATCGTCCACAACCACCTCGCCGTTATTGATGTTTTGCCACCCCTCGTAGCCCCAGCCATAGATCGGAGCCCAGACGCGCCCTGCCCCGGCCACCATGATCGAGTTCCGGTCTGCAAAGGGATGACCTCCGTTGGCCTGACGGACATGGAGGTTAATCATCAGGTCGTTGGTCCCCCACCCGCTCCGAGTCATCATAAGAGCCCTGTCGCCGCAGAAAAAGGTATTCCCCAATCCGAACTTTCCCGGGTCTGTATTGGCCGGATCGAAATCGGTGGCGAAGACGAGGAAGGGAATCATCGGGTCATGGTATCCTCCTCCGACCGTGGGCTCGTAGCCGCCGGACTCACAGCGGTTAGGTAGATTCTCGTAGTGGTCTCCGACCGAGGAGCGATAGGCGAAGTCGATCGCCTTGTCTTCGGGGATGAGGTACTTGAAGGCGAGAAGATCCTCTGGGAAGGGCCTGAAGTGACATCCCCCCAGCAGATCATACTTCACAAATCCGTCACGGGTCGGGATGACGCTGTGTGGCGTGAAGCGGTTCACATTCGCCCGCGCATTGGGATGGGCGGCGAGGTTGTCGATCCCGTAGTCCTTGCAACGGAGCGCAAAGGCAAGGATCCCATCACCACCCAGTTGGTTCTTGGCCTCTCCCTCGAAGTTCGCTCCGCTCGGGAACCATCCGTAGGTCATGAGGTTCCTCCATCCACGGTACATTCCGCGGATCTTCAGATCGTTGAAACCGGGTTCCCCCTCGATGGCAAGGGTCGGGATCAACCAGTAGGAGAAGGTCGCCCAATTACTACGGCTGATCACCGCCTCGTTAAAGGTCCCGTAATTATCGTGATTCCAGGTGCCGTTCGCGATCTCGTCGTGAAGGAGCTTTCGCTGTTCGGGGGTCAGGAAATTATAGAGAAAGTCGTAGGTGTATCCGAGATGGATGCCGGCGATCGGTTGTTCCAGTGGGCCTGCCTTACGCTTCGGGTCGGCAGCACGCTTGGCCTGCTCGATCTTTAGCGAGGTCATGACTGCAGATGCTAGATCCTTGGCAGCTGCGGTGTCGTTCTCGATCCAGCAGCGGAAGGCCTCCAGCGAAAAGACATGCCAAAAGCCCTCGGTCTTCTGGGTCAGATCACCTTCAACAAGTGAGCGGTAGCGCTTGCCAGCAATTTCGGTTTTGGGTGACTGGACCCTTGCATATTCGACTCGTTCCGTGCGGCCAGTGGCGGGATTCGGTTGTGCGTAGTCGGCCTTGGGATCATAGGTCCCTTTCATGTAGTTGACGTAGCAGAGGAGGTTCTTCCACATCTCCCGGCCGCACTCGGTCTCCTTCAGTCGACGGGCTATGTCATCATGATCCGCCGGAGTGCAGTAGATGCGGGGATGGACCCCGGGAGCTGGGATCTGGTTTGGAGTCTTCACCCCCGTCATGTCAAAGGCGACCTTGCGAGGGCCAAAATCCCATGGATCGCTCTCGCCCCAGACCGGGTTGATGACATTGGTTCCCACCTTGTATCCCCCATACGAAGTGCAGGGCATCTTGGAAAAGGGAGAGTCCTTCGCATCGTGCGGCGGGGGCCAGGGAACTGCTGTCTGCGAAACATCAGGAATTCCCGCAGGGAGAATACTATTTGAAGCGGTCTCAGCAGAAAGCGGAAGCAGCAGAGAAACAAACAGCAGCGTCCTGAGGATATAGGGGTGGGTTATTTTCATGGGAGGTTTGTTTTGTGGGATTACTTGATTTGGACGGATCCTTTAAGGGGAAGATCGATTGAGGAGTTACCGATTAAGACTTTGAGTTCACCCGGTTCGGAAACCCAGGCGTTCTCTTTCCAGAATTTGTAGTCTTCATACGAGAGAGGAAAACTGACCTCCCGAGAATCGCCTGGTTTTAACGAAACACGCTGAAACCCCCGGAGTGACAACACCGGCCTAATCCGTGAGGTCTGATCCTGACGTACATAGAGCTGCACGACTTCATCACCCTGACGATCTCCTGTATTGCTCACCTTGCAGGTGACAACAAATGGTCGCTCCTTGGAAATCTCCCGGGCAGAAAACTTCAGATCTGAAAACGCGAAGGTTGTGTAGCTCAGGCCGAATCCGAAGGGATAGAGGACCCCAAGCTTCGAGTGATAATACTCGTCGGGGCCCGTGAGAGGGTAGTGATTGTAATAGCAGGGGATCTGACCCAGGTTTTTGGGGAAGGTAACGGGCAACCTGCCACCGGGATTAATTTCTCCGAAGAGCGCCTTTGCCACGGCGGTTCCTGATGCCTGGCCGCCATACCACGATTCAAGGATTGCCCGCACATGATCGGCAATCCAGTTGATCGTGAGCGGAGCACCATTGGCGAGCACCACCATCACCGGCCTCCCCGTAGCCTGCAAGGCCTCGACTAACCTCTCCTGTCCTCCGATCAGATCGAGAGTGTCACGATCCTTGTTTTCCCCAACCTGCCCGCGGGTGTGACCCACCACGGCCACAATTACATCGGCAGAGGAAGCGGCGGCCACGGCCTTGGCGAGTAACGCAGGATCCTCACCCTTGAGATCGTAACCCTGCTCGTAGGAGAGCACTCCCTCTGGCAAGGAGGCCTTAAGGGCATCATGGATCGTCACGGAGGATCTGGGAGATCCATTGGAGTACCCGCCGAAATTTCTCTCCTTGGCAAGCGAACCCACGAGCAGCAGATGCTTCAGCCCTTCTTTTTTCAGCGGAAGCATCCCGTGATCGTTCTTGAGTAGTACCAGAGCTTTTTCCGCAGCTTCGAGCGCCAGGGCATCATGCGCGGGATCACCCAGCACAGCCTGCCAATCGGGACGCCGCTCATTTTCTGCTGTGGTGAATTTCCCAGCCTCGATCAGCTTGGCCCAGACGTCGTCGGTTCCCTTGTATCCATTGATCGTCTCCTTAGTGGTGTTGGTCGTATTCGTAGCCGTTGTCTCAACTCCACCGTTGCCAACGGCTTCGGTTTGAGGAGCGACTAATCCGAGCAACTCGATCTTCTCGGCAAGAACCCGTTGAGAGGCCTGATCAATGGCTTTCTCGGAAATCATACCATCACCCACGGCTTTCTTCAGATCCTTCATATACAAGTTGCCAACCAGTTCCATATCCACTCCTGCCAACAAACATTTCACAGCGGCATCCTGAGAATCCTTCGCGAACTTATGGCCGCCGGAAACTTTCGGAATATCACCCATGTCTGAGGTGATGAACCCCTGGAACCCCCACTCCTTGCGAAGGACGGTGTCGAGGAGCCAGGGATTCGCATGGCAAGGGACGCCGTTGAGTGCATGGTGGGCCGGCATGATCGATCCGGTCATCGCTTCCTTCACAGCCGCCTCGAACGGCTGCATGAAGACTTCCCTGAGGACACGCTCGGAGACCTCGAAATCCTCTCCGTTGGCTCCGGCCCACGGTTCGCCGTCCGCCACGAAATGCTTCGGCGTCGCGATCATTTTCTCCTTCCCGAAACGCTCGGCTCCGAGTCCCTGGAGATTCGAGATATAAGCCACAGCCATCCTGCTCACATGGTAGGGATCCTCACCGTAGGATTCCTCGACACGCCCCCAGCGTGGATCACGGGCCAATCC
>CAIKYN010000261.1 GCA_903831635.1 uncultured Spartobacteria bacterium | reverse complement strand
CATCGGATTGACGATCTCGTGGTCACGGATACTCAGGGAAACCCCTTGGGCGTGGTCGACTCCCAGGATCTCGCCCGACTCAAACTCATTTAATCCCCACCCTTCACTCCACGACATCATGGCACTCGCAAACGACCTCCGCAAAGGAATGGCAATCAAGTACAACAGCAACGCTGCCATCGTCCTTGAAGTCACTCACCGCACCCCCGGCAACCTCCGCGCTTTCGTCCAACTCATCATCCGCTACATCGGAACCGGCAAGTCGGCCGACGTGCGCTTCGCCTCCACTGAGAAGGTGGAACTCGTTGAAGTCCATCGCACGAAACTCGACTTCAGCTATGCCGATCAGGAGGGCTACAATTTCATGGATCCCGAGACCTTCGAGACCATCACGCTTCAGGCGGATCTCCTCGGTGATGCCAAGGATTTCCTCGTCGAGAACATGCAGGTGGAAATCCTCTATGTGGAGGGACGCGCGGTCTCCGTGGAGCTTCCCGCCTCGGCCAATATCAAGGTTGCAGAATCTCCCGAAGGAGTGAAGGGCGACTCTTCAAGCAATGTGATGAAGACCGCCACCCTCGAGACCGGCAAGGTCATCCAGGTTCCCCTCTTCATCAAGGAGGGTGAGATCGTCAAGGTCGACACCCGGACCGGCGCCTACATGGGTCGAGCCTAAGAGGTAATTTCTAAGGAGCGCAACCTCACCAACGCGTGGCACGCCCTTCCTCTCCACAGAGAAAGGGCGACTCCAGATCAACGGGCAAAATCACCCGTGCCAAGTCACGTCGCGTCCATGTCGCAACGCTGGCGGCCGATCCTCAGGATCTTTTTGATAGAGTGGGACCAACGTCCGTCCAGGATCAGTCGTCCTACTCCGGTCGCTCGGCACAGACAACGGCGACGATTCCCAAATCGTGGGTGAAATTCATTGTTGGCCTCTTTCTTCTGCCTGTTGCACTGATTTTAACGGAGACCTTCTTCCAAGCCTTCACCACATCCGTTCAGGGTGGTCTGCTGGACAACACGAACTTCCAATGCTTTGCGGCAGGGATGATTCTCTTGGGAGTCTTTTTCTTCATGATACCGCGCCCGATCCTCATGTGGCCCTATGTCTTCGGTCATGAAGTGACGCACGCTATCTGGGTCAAACTCTTTGGCGGCAAGGTAGCTGACCATTTCCATGTCAGTCTGGATGGGGGCCACGTTCTCACGGATCGAGTGAATACCTGGATCGCACTCGCCCCATACTTCTTCCCTCTCTATAGCCTTCTGGTCGTGACCCTATACGGGGCTGCATCATTGGCGGCAGACCTCAGCGCATACCGATGGGTGCTGTTCCTGCTGCTCGGTTTTACGATGGCCTTTCACCTGGTCTTCACCTGCCTTCTGATCGCCAAGGGACAGCCGGACTTGCACTACGGCGGAACCTTTTTTTCGCTGACCGTGATCTACCTGATCAATCTCATTATCATCACCGGCCTGCTCTTGGTCACAGGAAAAGGGATTTCCCTCACGTTACTCGGCAGTGATTTTGTGGAGAACACCAAGAGCTTTATTCAATTCACTAAGGAGTTAGCGTGGTTTTTCGGAATCGTCGTAACTTTTATCACCGATTGGATCGGTGATCTTTGGAAAGGTTTCAGCCAGAGCAGATCCTAAGAATTCCTAGGCTCCAATCGCAGAAATCAACACCTCGGCAATCCTGTCAGCCGCCTCATTGATCATTGCTTCGTCCGGACCTTCGATCAGGAGACGGATTTTCGGCTCAGTGCCGGAATAGCGGAGAAGAACACGGCCCTTCCCCGAGAGGGCTGTTTCTGATTCTGCAACAAGAGCTGTGACTTCGGTCAACGAATCGAGCGGCGGCTTCTCCTTCACCCTGAGATTGCGCTGGGCCTGAGGGTATTTCTTGAGACAACGACGCAGTTCACTGAGCGGCTTACCGCTTTCGGTCATGATGCGCAGGACCTGGAGTGCGGCAAGAAGACCATCTCCTGTGGTGCCATGATCTCGGAAGATCAGGTGACCGCTCTGTTCTCCGCCGATCGAGAAGTTCCCCTCCCGCATGGCCTCCACAACATAGCGATCGCCGACAGCCGTGCGGAGGACCTTGCCTCCAGCAGCCGCGATCGATTCATCGAGGCCGAAATTGCTCATCACCGTGGCGACGAGCGTCTTACCGGCAAGCGTTCCGCGCCGGAGAGCATCCAGTGCCGTCATCGCAAGGATCTCATCCCCATCAACGATCTCACCCTGTTCATCACAGAGGACCAGTCGGTCGGCATCCCCATCATGTGAG
This sequence comes from uncultured Spartobacteria bacterium, assembly GCA_903831635.1. Taxonomy (GTDB): domain Bacteria; phylum Verrucomicrobiota; class Verrucomicrobiia; order Chthoniobacterales; family UBA6821; genus UBA6821. The sequence continues at coordinate 1,041 of CAIKYN010000261.1, read as the reverse complement.
ATCCCGATGTGAGCGCCTGTTTCCTTGACCAGACGGCTGATCTCTTCCCCATGGGTGCTGCCGCATCCCTCATTGATATTCATGCCGTTGGGGGCGGCATGGAAGACCGAGAGGGTTGCCCCAAGATCGTTGAGAACCTGCGGAGTCGTCTGAAACGAAGCTCCATTCGCACAGTCAACTGCGATCTTCAGTCCGTGCAGTGATAATCCAGGGACACTGGCCTTGGCCAGCGCTCCATAGCGCTCGGAGGCATCAGGAATGATCCTGGCGATACCAATCGCGTCGCTCATTGGACGCTCCTCATCAATCTCCTCCGTCAGGATCAGCGTCTCCAAGCGCTCTTCCAAGGCGTCATCCAACTTATAGCCATCCCTTCCGAAGAGCTTCAGCCCGTTGTCCCCGGCGGGATTATGGGAGGCCGAGATGACAACTCCCCCATCGGCCTTAAGCTCCTGGACCAAGCACGCGACGGCGGGCGTGGGGATCACCCCGGCAAGCAGGACATCTGCTCCGATCGAGTTGAGACCCGCAACCAAGGCAGCCTCCAGCATTTCCCCGGAGCGCCGGGTATCCCTGCCGATCACAAAACGGGGACGATCCGCTCCAAGTCCACTATTTTTCCTCATCAGGTATCCGGCGGCACGACCCAGTCTTAAGGCTATCTCGGGAGTAATGGGGTGGGTGTTCGCGGATCCTCGGATGCCATCCGTGCCAAAAAGCTTTCTGACTGCCATACGAAGGGATCGTTATTTCTTGGAGTTATGAACCTTATGCTCCGGGTGAGGCGTCGGAGCTTTCTCCTCAGAGTTCTGAGAGTTCTCCGCGGTTCGTGATTTGTGTTCCGGGAGAGGGCCCAGGCTTTGATGAATGAGATACCAGAGCGCCGACCCCAGAAGCAGGCAGACCAGTTTCTCCTTCCAATTGTGCAGCAGGATTTTTCGCATGATTTTCTTCGCGGATCAGAAGCTGTGACAGGCGCTTTCGGAATCGCTCGACATTCAAGTTGCGCTCGATGGCACCCGAGTGACAAATCGAAACTTG
>CAIKYN010000260.1 GCA_903831635.1 uncultured Spartobacteria bacterium | reverse complement strand
CTTCGGAACGTATGGACAGACCGATGCCAACGGATTACCGATCGGCTTCTACGCCAACGCCCTCGCCGGAGGAGCCTACAATAACTACCAGGCAGCCCGTATCATCCAGTACTCAGGCATGAACCGCACGGCGAACAGCTCCCCGGGAGCAGGGGAACTCGACAGCATGCTGGGAGGTGGCTACGACGTGAAGAAGGGTGACTTCACCTTTGGACCGACCGCCTCACTGCAATACACTTACCTGGGAGCCAACGGAGTTAATGAAACCGGAGCGCAGAGCCTCGACTTCAACTCGGCTGGCTGGAACAGCTCAAGCCTCCTCTCGAGCGTCGGTGCCCATGCTGCCTACACATGGTACGCCAGGAAGCTGAAGGGCCATGAGATCACCGTGGTGCCGCAGATCAACCTGAACTGGCAGCATGAGTTCATGCAGAATCCGTATGCCATCAACGGCAACCTGGGTGGAACGACGCCGACCTTTAGCAACTGGAGCGCGGCTCCTCTCCGGGACACTCTCTACACGGGTGTCGGCTTCACCGTCGACTTCGCCGACCGCTGGAACACCTCGCTCTTCTACAATGCCTCGGCAGGAAACAAGAACCTCGAGAGCCAGAATATCTTCCTCTCAGCAGGTATGAAGTTCTAAGCAGAGGTAGCTTGGTTTAGCAAAAGCTGGTTCATCCTTTGGGTGAACCAGCTTTTTATTATCCATGAATTAGCTAGTAGAGAGTCCACCTGGGACAGGAGGCGTTTAAGGTCGGATGCGGCCAATAAATCACACCAGATTTCCCCTCTTTTATCTTTTTACGTTGACCGTTTTCTCTTTAGGTGGGAAAAAGTGGGGCGTAGTGGCGAAAAGTGGTCTATCTTCCCATTACACCGCAAATGTCCAAACCTACCTCCAATACGATCAGCTACGCCGGGACCTTCGAACGGTCCATGGATGCGAAGAATCGTGTTACGATTCCGGCCACTTGGTTGGATGGGGGGCCGGATGATTTTCATGCCATACCCGGACCCTCGGGTGATTGCCTCATCGTGATGCCTCCGGCGGAATTCGATTCGATCGAGGCGCGCATCGAGCAGAGTGGTGCTCCAGCACCCGAACGGCGTAAGGCAATCCGTCAATTTTACGGGCAAGCGCGTGCTGTTTCGGCTGACAGCAATGGTCGTATCCTCCTTCCCGAGGAGCAGTGTGATGCCGTCAAGCTCAAGGGAGAGGTGGTCCTTGTGGGAGGACGCAGTCGTTTTGAAATCTGGAACGCCAAGCGTTGGGCCGAGGTCAGCGCCGCGGAATCCGCTTCCTACCGTCAGGTGGCCGAATTGATCGGTCTCTGATCCGCATGAACCGATGACCCGCCTTCAACACAAACTCCGACGCAACAGATTCCTCAAGGCTCATCACGACCTCTCGAGCACCACGTCCTCCCCTTTCATTTCCTCCCTTTTTTTCATGAGCACCTCCTTCCGCCACGAACCAGTTCTGGCCAAGGAGGTCGTCGAATTCCTGCGCCCCGCTCCCGGCCGTACCATCATTGATGGGACCCTGGGGGGGGGAGGCCACAGCGGCTTGCTGCTGAAGGGCGGGGCGCGGGTAATCGGTTTTGATCGCGACCCCGAGGCATTGGCTCACACACGGGAGTTTCTCTCCTCGCATGGCGATCGTTTTTCAGCCCTGGAGGGAAACTTTTCTGGCGCTGTGGAAGCATTGTCGGCTCTCGGAATCAGTCAGTTCGACGGTGTCTTGCTTGATCTCGGAGTCTCTTCCCACCAACTCGACACGCCGGAGCGTGGTTTTTCCTTCCAACGTGAAGGACCTCTCGACATGCGTATGGGCAAGAGTGGTCCTACGGCTGCCGATTTGGTGAACACCCTGCCCGCCTCGGAACTGGCTCGCATTTTTCGCGAGTATGGAGACGAACCGCGCGCCATCCAGTTTGCAGCGCGGATTGTCAGGGCGCGTGAGAAAAAGCCGATCGAAACCACGGCGGAGCTTGCGGAACTGATTGCCTCCGGACGCACGGGGCCTCGCCATCCGGCGACCCGGGTCTTTCAGGCGCTTCGCATCGCCGTGAATGACGAGATTGGGTCGCTGGAGCGTGCCTTGCCTGCGTTCACTTCGATTCTGGCTCCAGGAGGACGTCTGGCTGTCATCACTTTCCACTCGCTGGAGGATCGGATCGTGAAACATTTCTTCCGTCGGCATGCGATGAGTGAGATCGATGACCCGACGTGGCCTGCGCCACGACCAAACCCCGAGTATCTCTTTGAGGCGCTCACCCCGCGTTCCGTGACGGCTTCGCCCGACGAGCTTTCCTCCAATCCCCGCTCACGCAGCGCTCGGTTGAGGGTTGTCGAACGACGAGGATCAACCTCAACCCTGAACCAGGGAGGTCGACCATGAGCGTGAACCGTCGCCGCACCACGAACACGATCGAGGTGAACTTCCTTGCCGGGTGGCTTGTGATTGTCTTCCTCATCGGTCTTTGCGGGCTTTTCTTCGTTTATCTGAAAAATCAGCAGCATGCTGTCGGTAATCAGTCCCGACAGGTCGAGGCCGCCATTCAGGAGGAGGAGGCCAGAGATGAGGCCCTGAAAGCAAAGATCACCTCATTGACCTCTCGTGGAGCCTTGCAGCGCCGTCTGGACGATGGATACATCTCGCTTCAACCGATCCGTGACACGGCAATAGCCCGGATCACACCACCTGCTCCGGCGGAAGTTGATGGGGTTCTGCGCACGGCCTTGAGCGATCCGGAAAGCCGGTTCGGTCCCGGGGTTCCCCAGCGCTCCGTAAACAGGTGAAGCGCATGGGAGGGCGCATCGGCGTCGTCTGCGCCCTGCTTGTCCTGATTTTTACG
>CAIKYN010000259.1 GCA_903831635.1 uncultured Spartobacteria bacterium | reverse complement strand
CCGGAGATCACTGATCGTGAGTATGACGCTCTCTACCGCGAACTGGTTGATCTGGAGAGGGTCTATCCCGATTTACTGGTCTCCGATTCCCCGACACAGAAGGTTGGGGGGCGACCCCAGGGGGCTTTTGCTCAAGTGCGGCATCTCGTGCCGATGCAGAGCTTGGACAATACTTACTCCCCTGAGGAGATCACCGAGTTTGTGGAGCGTCTCCAGCGTCTCCTGCCGGGTGAGGAGATCCCCTTCACGATCGAACCCAAGGTGGATGGGGTGGCCATCTGCCTCCTCTATGAAAAGGGCCGTCTTGTGCGTGCCGCCACACGGGGCGATGGGACAACTGGGGACGAGGTGACCCGAAATATCCGCACGATCGACTGCATCCCGGCAATGCTTCAAGGAAAGTCGATACCCGAGGTGTTGGAGGTGAGGGGGGAGATCTACCTGCCGAAGGAGACCTTTGCCCGGATCAATTCCGAGCGGGACGAGCAGGGTATGCCTACCTTTGCAAATCCCCGCAATGCCGCCGCCGGAACGCTCAAGCAACTCGATCCGAACATCGTCGCCGAGCGGAAACTCTCGGTGGTCTTCTACGGCTATGGCGCGGTGGAGCCCGCCTCCTCACTCCCGGAGCGGATGGAAGAGTTCTTTGCTCAGCTCAAGGAATGGGGCCTCCCCGTCAATCCACGTTATTGGCTCGCCCGAGATGCCGGGCAAGTGATGGCTGCCATCACGGAACTGGGGACAATAAGACACGGCTTTCCCTTTGAGACCGACGGCGCCGTTATCAAGGTGGATCGGATCGCCCAACATGCCCGACTCGGTTCCACTAGCAAGGCGCCCCGCTGGGCCATTGCCTACAAATACGAGCCGGAGCAAGCGAGGACCCGCCTCCTTAATATCACCGTGCAGGTCGGCCGCAGTGGCGTCCTGACGCCAGTCGCTGAATTGGAACCGGTTTTTGTAGCGGGGAGTACCGTTTCACGTGCGACCCTCCACAACGAGGAGGAGATCCTCAGAAAGGATCTACGGATCGGCGATTGGGTGATGATTGAGAAAGCCGGTGATGTGATTCCGGCTGTTGCGAATGTGCTCACGGAAGAGCGCGAGGGCTCGGAACAGGTCTTCCAAATGCCGACCCATTGCCCGGTTTGCTCTGCGCTCGTAACCCGTGCCGAGGGTGAGGTGGCCGTCCGCTGTGCCAATCCGGGGTGCGCTGCTCAGATGCGACGCCGGATCGAGTACTTTGCGAGTCGATCGGCCATGGATATCGAGGGGCTCGGGGAAGCGATGGTGGCACAGCTTGCCGATGCGGGATTGGTTCATGATATCGCCGATCTTTACACCCTCAAGGAGGGGCAACTCTTGCCGCTGGAGCGGATGGGGGAGAAGAGTGTTTCCAACCTTCTTGCGGCAGTCGCCTCGAGTCGTGAGCAACCGCTCTGGCGTCTCTTGGCAGGCCTTGGTATCGCCCATGTCGGGGTGACCGTGGCTAGGACATTGGCCTCCTCGTTCGGTACGCTTGATCGGCTTGCCGCCGCCTCCGAGGAAGATCTCGTCGCCGTTGAGGAGATCGGGCCCATCATGGCCACGGCGATCCACGGATGGTTTCGGGATCCCTCGGTTGTCGTGTTGATCGAAAAACTGCGTGCCGCCGGTCTGAACTTCGGGGAGCGTGATCCCAAGGGGGCTGCCCCTGCCGCTGACGGGCCTCTCAAGGGAACGACTTGGGTGCTGACGGGGACGCTCTCGATCCCCCGCGAAGAGGCCGCCGAGATGATCCGAGCGAAGGGGGGTAAAGTCGCCGGATCCGTCAGTGCCAAAACAACCTATCTACTGGCCGGTGAAGAGGCTGGCAGCAAACTCGAAAAGGCCCAGAAGCTGGGCGTGAAAGCGCTCAACGAGGAAGAGTTCAGAAAACTGATTGGTTGAATATGGAACTCAAGAACTCATGAGAGAAATCCAAGGAATTTCAGGATTTTTTCAGGCATGTATATTTCTCCCCTTCCTGAGTTCCTGAGTTCCATATTAATTCTCTTTTTGCATTTCCTTTCGTCATGACCACACCCTCAACAGCAGACCTCTACCGTGACTATGTCATGCCGACTTACGGTCGCTTCGACCTTGTATTGAGCCGGGGAGAAGGAACGCGCGTTTGGGATGAAGCAGGCAAAGCCTATCTTGATTTCGGAGCGGGCATTGCCGTCTGTTCCCTAGGTCATGCCCATCCCAAGTTAACCAAGGCTCTGGCGGAACAGGCCGCCACGCTGATCCATACATCCAATCTCTACCTGACACGTCCCCAGGGTGAACTTGCGAAGTTGATCGTCGATCTCATGGGACTCGGCGGGAAGGTCTTTTTCTCCAACAGTGGTGCCGAAGCGAACGAGGGGCTCTACAAACTGGCCCGTAAATTCGGAGCACCCACGGGTCGGCATGAAATCATCACCTTCACCAATTCTTTCCATGGCCGAACACTCGGCGGAATCAGTGCGACCGGTCAGGAAAAGGTGAAGACCGGATTTGCGCCACTCGTGGAGGGATTTGTCCATGTGCCTTTCAATGATCTGGCTGCAACTGAGGCCGCGATCAACCCGAAGACTGTCGCGATCCTTCTGGAGCCTGTTCAAGGCGAAGGGGGAATCAATCCCGCGACCCCGGAATTCCTAAAAAGGGTTCGTGAGTTGTGCGATCAGCATGACCTACTCCTGATGTTCGACGAGGTTCAGTG
>CAIKYN010000258.1 GCA_903831635.1 uncultured Spartobacteria bacterium | reverse complement strand
GGCATGGGCATCGCGGAGGTCGCGACGATGGATGTCGAAGAGGGCGGTGTTCGTGTTCGCACCCCACTTGTCCCATTGCTCGTTGATCATGTTGTAGATGATGAGGGAGGGATGACTCCGATCCCGCTTCACCATACGGAGAAGTTTTTCACGGCAGATCGCCTGAGCAAAGGGATCGTCCTTGCCGGAGACATAGCCACCCGGTTCCTCAAAATAGAGCAGACCCATTTCATCCGCCTTGTCAAAGATGATGGGATTGCCAATGCATCGATGGAAATTGAGCATGTTCAGTCCGTAATCCTTAGCGGTCTGGACCTGCTTGGCCGCAAGTTCAGGAGATGGGAAGACTCCATTGATCGGCCAGAACCCCCAACTGATGGCGGTGCGAAGCACTGTACGCTTACCATTGAGTCGCAGAACAGCATCGCTGCCGATCCCATCTGGTGAAAACCAACGGAAACCAAAGGTACGGGAATCCATGTCTGAATTCTTGTCATCGGATTTCAGGGCAACCGTCATCGTGTAGAGCTCAGGCGTCTCCACGCTCCAGAGCTTTGCATCAGGAACAGAGACAGGGCAGGTGATCGTCGATTCTCCGGAAGCGAACTCAAGTCCAGTGAGTTCCTTGCTGAAGACCTGCTTGCCCGTGGCTTTTTCAACAACGGAGACCATGGCCCTGCCAGCCAGTTTTTTGGAGGAGGTGTTCTTTACCGTCGCGATGGCATTGGCCGTGGTCTTGTCAGGCGTGTTCTGAATATAGAGATCATCGACATAGAGCGGATCCGTGACGGCAAGATGCACACCACCGGTCACGCCTCCAAACCCGTGACCCAAGGGAATCAGGTGATTTCCCCACTTGAAGGGATCGACATCCTTCCAGTCGAAATTCCCGCCTGGATTGGTGACGCGAACAGCCAATTGAACCTTCTCCCCAGGTTTCACTACCTTGGAGATGTCGGCCTCGAACGGTGTGTTCCCCACGATGTCATAAGCCACGAGTTTGCGGTTCACATAGACCTCTGCACGCAACCTCACGGAGTCGAATTGCAATCTTACCACCTTCCCCGAGGCATTGGAGGGAACCTCGAAATCACGCACCCACCAGGTGACTCCCTTGACCATACTGTCAGGTCCCTGACCTTTGCCAAAATACTCCTCGGAGGTGCCGGGAACAGAAACGGTCAGCGCATCCTTACCTTCCAGCGAATTCCATCCTCCGGTGGGGGCATTCGTGGGAACTTTGCTCAGATCAACCGGCGGTAAAAAGAGTTCATCCTGCTCCCAAGTCGCTGACTTGTCCTGCCAGAGTTTCCATCCGGGCCCCGACAGATCGATAACCTGTCGTCCCCCACTTAACGGGTGACAAGCGGCAAGGAGTAGCGTGATAAACCCCGTAACGATGGTGAGTATATTTGGAGGAAGCATAGGGGGGCGGTAGATTATTTCGCCGGTTCCGAACGGAGAGGTGTTAATTTCACAGAGACCGTAGGCACATCCGACGTCGATGTTGCTGGGGCCATCGTTGCTCCTTGGGGACCAAGCGGACTACCCATGAGTTCCTGAAGCTTGGGACCCACAGCCTCGATCCAGATCTGGTAACCTTTGGCATTCGGGTGAAGCAGGTCGGGCATGATCTCCTTTGTGAGATTCCCCTGCGGATCGAGGAACTTCGGTCCGATGTCCATGTAGAAAATGTTTTGTCCGTCAGCCAGAGACGGAAGCAGTTGGTTCGCCTCAGCAATCCTTTTACGGATACCGTCCTGAGCAGTCGCTGCACGGGGGAATATCCCTAGCAGAAGGATTTTAGCCTGTGGTTGCTTGGCCCGGATTGTCTCAAGGATTTTTTTTATCCCCGCAACCGCCCACTCGGGCTTGTCTCCTTTGCCAAGATTGTTCGTACCAATCATCAGCATAATGACTTTGGGATGGATGCCGTCGAGTTCACCGTTCTGAAGGCGCCATAGAACCTCCTCAGTCGTCTCTGCAGCTACACCGAGATCAAGCGGTTTCCACGGGGCGAAACGTGCATAAGACTCGGGGCCATTTTTTTTGGGCCACCAGTCCGTGATCGAATCGCCGATCAACACGAAATCAAAGTCTCCCTTAGCTGCTTTGATTTCACGAAGGAAGTCGGTGTGTCGACTT
>CAIKYN010000257.1 GCA_903831635.1 uncultured Spartobacteria bacterium | reverse complement strand
GGAGGTGGAGCTACCCGTGAACAGGTCGCTTCGGCCTTCCGTATCATCCTTGCGGATTCCCGAGTGAAGGGAATCCTGGTCAATATCTTCGGTGGCATCATGGACTGTGATGTCATCGCGAATGGTATCGTGGAGGCAGCCAAGGAGACTGGTCTCTCCATCCCTCTGGTCGTGCGACTCGAGGGCAACAATGTCGAAGCCGGCAAGAAGACCCTCGCTGAAAGCGGCCTGAAGCTTGAGAGCGGCGAAAACATCCTCGACGCCGCAAACAGAATTGTGGCCGCCGTGAAAGCCGCTGCCTGATCTTTCTCACAACCTCAACTTTCACCTCATTTTTCCATGTCCATTCTCGTCACTCCCGACACCAAGGTCCTCATTCAGGGCATCACCGGCAGCTTCGGCGCACGTCATGCCAAGCTCAGCCTCGACTACGGCACGAAAGTCGTTGCAGGCGTCACCCCGGGTAAAGGAGGCCAACTCTTCGAGAGTCAGGTGCCTATTTTCGATACGGTGGATCAGGCCGTCCGCGAGACGGGAGCAACGGTCTCCGCGATCTTCGTCCCCCCACCCTTCGCGGCTGATGCCATTCTGGAAGGTGTTGCCGCAGGACTCGATCTCGTCGTTGCGATCACCGAAGGAATTCCCGTCATCGACATGATGAGAGTTAAGGAAGCCATGAAGGGCTCCAAGACCCGTCTCATCGGCCCGAACTGCCCCGGCCTCGTCACTCCCGGAACCGGAGAAAAGTCTCATGGTGGCTGCCGTATCGGTATCGCTCCCGGCTACATTCACAAGAAGGGAAACGTCGGTGTTGTCTCCCGCTCCGGAACCCTCACCTATGAGGCCGTCTGGCAGCTCACTACCCGCGGCTATGGCCAGAGTACTTGCGTCGGCATCGGTGGTGACCCGATCAACGGAACCTCCCACCTCGACATCCTGAAGATGTTCAACGAGGACCCAGAGACCGAGGCGATCATCATGATCGGTGAAATCGGTGGAACTGCCGAAGAAGAGGCCGCAGCTTGGGCCGCCAAACATTGCACCAAGCCGATCGCTGGATTCATCGCAGGAGCGACCGCTCCTGAAGGACGCCGCATGGGTCATGCGGGAGCCATCGTGAGCGGGGGCCAAGGAACTGCCGCCGGCAAGATTGCCGCACTACGTGCAGCTGGCATTGAGATCGCGGAAACCCCTTCCGACATGGCAGATGCCCTCATCCGTCGGATGAAGCGCTAAAAGTCACTTTCCCACACCCAATCATCCAACACCCAAAAGCCCACTCCCATGCCTGTCATCGCCAAAGGACTCGAAGGTATCGTCGCCAACTCCACCGCCCTCAGCGATGTGCGGGGTGAGGAAGGCATTCTCATCTACGCCGGATACAACATCGATGAACTGGCCGGAAAGGTCAGCTACGAAGAGGTCGTCTATCTGCTATGGTACGGCGAACTCCCGAACAAGACACAGCTGGCAGGCCTTCACGAGGAACTGGGGTCACTGCGTGAACTTCCCCAAGGGGTCATCGACTTCATCAAGTCCGCCCCGAAGGATGCCAATCCCATGGATGTCATCCGCACCGGTGTCTCCATGCTTGGTCTCTACGACAAGGTCCCGAACGGCGACATCGACCCTGCTAGGAATCGTCATCGTGCTGCATCCATCACTGCCAAGGTAGGTGTGATCGCCGCTTATTATCACAGGGCCCGTCTTGGTCAGGATCTCCCTCCTGTTCGCAAGGATCTCGGTGAGGCTGCTCATTTCCTCTACCTTCTTAATGGCGTCGAACCCACCGTTGAGGCTGCCAAGACCCTTGACGTGGCCTATGTGCTCCATGCCGATCACGGCATGAATGCCTCGACCTTCTCCGCACGTGTCACGATTGCAACCCTCAGCGATATCTACTCGGCGGTTACCTCGGCAATCGGAACCCTCAAGGGACCCCTCCATGGCGGTGCCAATGAGGGTGTTATTCACATGCTCCAGGAGATTGGCGACGAGACCAAGGTCGACGGCTGGGTCGAGCAGGCACTCGCCACCAAGAAAAAGGTCATGGGTATTGGTCACCGCGTCTACAAGACCCTTGACCCACGCGCCCCGCACCTCCGCTCCATGGCCGTGCAACTCTGCGAGCAGCTTGGCGAAGGTAAGTGGATCCGCATGTCCGAGCGCATTGCAGAACTCATGAGGGAGCGCAAGGGATTGAACGCCAATGTCGATTTCTACTCGGCCACCGTTTATTATTCCCTCGGATTGCCGACCGATATGTTCACACCGATCTTCGCGATCTCGCGCACTTCGGGTTGGACGGCCCACATCCTTGAGCAACTCGTCGACAACCGCCTCTATCGCCCGCTGAGCGAATATGTGGGACCTGTTGTTGGCAAGACCGTGACCCCTCTCGATCAGAGAGCCTAATCTCGGTTTTAGTCTCTGACACTCCCGGAACAGCCCCGGGAGTGTTGCCGGGAAGCCCGTGCGGGGTTATCCTCTATGAATGAGCGAACTAAGGGTAGAGTCTGGCGTCGTTATTGCCCTTAGGCTTTTTGATATCGCCTATTCCATCGACCTAAAGAGGGTCGAGGATCTCTGGTCCCAAGGAGATGGACGATCCTCCAGTCGTAGTCGACTGAGCTCAACCCCTCCGAAGGCTCTGACCTTCGATGTCCCCCCCGTCCTGCTCACAATGAATCCCGTGATGCTGGAGATCGCAGGAGTTCATCGTCAGGCTTCGGTCTCTGCGCGCCTGTACGATTTCGGCGTCGTCGCCCTCTCTGTCCGTGTT
>CAIKYN010000256.1 GCA_903831635.1 uncultured Spartobacteria bacterium | reverse complement strand
TCCGTCGTAGTGCTTGATGACAGGCATCCGTGCATGACGGGCCACGGTCTCAATGAGTCCCTTGCCGCCACGGGGGATCATGCAGTCGAGGTGGCGGTCCATCTCGCAGAGGATGCGGACAGCCTCACGGTCCGTGACGGGTACAAGTTGGATCGCGGCAGCGGGGAGTCCCGCCTTCGCGGCGCCGGTCTGAAGGGCCGCGGCGATTGCCTTGTTCGAATGGATTGCCTCACTCCCTCCCCGCAGGATAACGGCATTGCCAGCCTTCAGGCAGAGCACGGCGGCATCGCTCGTCACATTGGGACGGGACTCGAAGATAATCCCGATGACGCCAATCGGGACGCTGATTTTCTGAAAGGTGAGACCGTTCTCCTTAGTCCATTCCTTCAGCACCCGTCCTACTGGGTCGGGAAGCGAGGCGGCGGTCCTGATTCCGGAGGCCATGGCTTCGAGGCGCTTTTCATCAAGGCGAAGTCGATCGAGCATCGCCTCGGAGAGACCATTTTTCTTTCCGGCCTCCAGATCGAGGGCGTTCGCGGCGAGAATGGAGCTGCTTTCCGCCAGAAGGCTTTCGGCCATGCCAAGCAGAGCGGCATTCTTCTCCTCAGACGAGGTGACCGCGAGGATGCGAGCGGCCGCGCGTGCAGCTTCACCAAGGGAGTGCAATTGTTCTGTCAGTTCTACGGACATGGAATCCCTTTGTTTCTAATCGAGCCTGAGGAAAACGGCAACCGCTCTCGTTGTTTCCTCAGGAAGCTGCGACGCTACTTCTCGTGGTTGCTCGGCTTCAGAATTTCCTTCGCTTCCCTGAGGAGGTTCCAGCGGGTTAACGGAGTGGCGTCTGCAGAACGAAGTCCCTGCATCGGTTCCTCTAGGGAAGATGGAAGTCCGAATCTCGCATCCGCTGTAGCATAGAGGGGGGGCATCTCGGGTAACTCTTCGCCGAGTTGCTGTCGGCACAGTGCCTCATAGATGGCGGCAAGAGGTGTCTCCGGAGGAGTTTTATTGGCGACGCTATCCATTTTCTGAGCCTCCTCGAAGGCGGGAATGGCAGCCTTATATTCTCCAGCTCTGAAGAGAACCATGCCGGCCAAAAACTTCCGCCATGCCTCCTCTGGTTCCGAGATATTCGGGCGATCAGGGGATTTGCGGATTTCTTGGCATCTGTCGAGAGTCTTGAGGAGTTCCGTTTTCTGAGTCTCATCCTTGAGAGGTTGCAGACAGCAGATCAGCATGGCCCGTTCAAGAATATCAGGGCGGCTGATCAATCCATCACGACCCTTGACACAGAAATCGAGCATGCGTTTGCGGGTCTGCTCGTAGCGATCTTTCTGTCCGAACCAGACCTCCAGATTTGCCAGCGAGAGGTTAACGTAAGTGTCATCGCTCATCAGCGGTGCAATCTGCTCAAGAATTTCTTGGGATTCTTTGCTCTGACCCTGACTCATCAGAGCACGGGCTAAAAAACTCTTCGCATTCAGGGTATTTCGGTTTTTGGGGCCCTCCACTCTTTCCAGAATGGGCACAATCTCCCTCGAGACAGTGACGGTTTTCTTGGTGTCCCCGGAGTGGTAGACCTGCTCGATGAGCCATGCTTCGGCTGCCAAGGTCTCTGGATGTTCCGGTCCGTAGACCTTACGCTGCTTTGCAATGGTTTTCTCCCGAAGATCGAGTGCCTCCCTCCATTGTCCTGCACGCCAGAGGTAATAAGAAAGTGCCTCCTCATTCTCGAGGGTCAGGTGGTGGGTCTCCCCATATTTGGCTCTAATCAGATCGACAAGTTTGCTCTGCATGCCCACGGCCTTATCACGATAGACGCAAGCCTCATAAGCCTCCGAGAGATGGTTCATGGCCTGGAGGACTTCAGTATCGTCTGGGCGATGACTTTTCCGAAGTTCTGCCAGATGAGACTCTTTCTCACCAAGAATCCTGAGAATTGCCTCACGCTGTTTTTCGACATCCCGTGGAAGAGCGGATGCCCTACTCTCTTGAGCAGGCTCTAAGGTTGGAGTATCTCTTTGTTTTTTGCCACAACGGACGGCGCTCTCCTCAAGCAACTTCTCTGCCTTCAAGGTATCGGGGGCATTCGGTCCATTGGCTTTTTTCCTTCGCTCCACCTCCGATTTCCCCAGTTCCCAAGCCTCGGTGTAGTAGCCGCAATCAAAGAGGAGTCGGACCAGATGTCCCTGGACCTCGAGGGTGGTTGGATTCAGCTGGCCTAGGACCACCTCATCGGACTTCAACGCCTTTTGAAGTAGTTCTGTAGCCTCGGGGTAGAGTCCAAGTCCCTCGTAGCTACTGGCAAGTGCGCTTTGGAGGAGTGCCTTTCGCTCAGGTTGCAATCCATCCACCTTTTCCAGCTTTTGAGCCGCTGATCTTAGGGCTTCGGCAAGCGTGATATTTCGCCCATTCGCCTCGGGGTCGGGTAGCTTAAAGACATCAACGAGCAGGGAACTGACGGATTGGGAATCGTTGAGGAGCGCCTTTGCTCTCCCCTCTGCCTTGGTTGCTCTGACAGCCTGGAAGATGCTCACGGCGGTTGTGACGATGAGCACGAATGCAACTCCAAGAGTTAGGATCACCGTCTTACGGTGACGGCTTACGAATTTTGAGATCAAGTATCCGTTGCTTGGTGCCCGGGCACTGACTGGTTCATTATTGAGAAAGTGTTCGAGATCCGCTGCCAGAGCATCAGCCGTGGCGTAGCGGCGATCGGGTGACTTCTCCAAAGCTTTCATCACGATCCAGTCGAGATCCGAGGAGACAAAATGTTTTAGCTGCTCTGGAGTGGCATCCCTCACCTTCGCGATCTGCTGTTGATCTTGCGGGGCGAGCGCTGAAAATCGAACGGAGGGCCGGTTCGGTTCCACTTCTAGGATCATCTGCCGCATTCCCTCCTGCCCCTTGCTTGTGAGGATCTTGTGATCAAAGGGTGTTACCCCGATCATGAGCTCATAAAGGAGCGTTCCGAGAGCATAGATATCCGTCCGGGTATCGAGATCAACCCCATACCCCACCTGCTCAGGACTCATGTAAGTGGGAGTTCCCATGAGTTGTTCGCCCATGGTCATCATCGTTTGATCCGTGAGGCGTCCCTCGATTGCCTTGGCGATTCCGAAGTCGATCACTTTCACGGAGTGCCCCTCCTGGGTCACAAGAATGTTCGAGGGCTTGATGTCGCGGTGGATGACACCCTTTTGATGGGCGTGACTGATGGCACGGCAGATCTCCAGAAAGATCCGGAGCCTCTCCTTTAAAGGCAAGGCAGTGGCGTCGCAGAATTTCGTGACCGATTCACCCCTAACCAACTCCATCACCACATAGGGTCTGCCGGATTCGGTCTCACCAGCATCGAGTACCCGGGCTATATTAGGATGATCCATTCTTGAGAGAGCTTCCCTCTCTGCTTCGAAGCGAGTCAGAACCTCACGGGTATCCATCCCTGCCTTGATGACCTTGATTGCTACCTCCCTCTTGATGGGATGGGTCTGACTTCCCCGCCAAACAACGCCGAAGCCACCTTCGCCAAGCCGTTCGACGAGTTTGTAGTTACCGATCTGGTCACCCAGCTTCTCCACTCCGAAACTCCGCCTGTGGGCCAGATGCCCCAACACCGTGGAGGCTTCACCGAAGAACTCCTCAGCCTTCGAGGCATACTCCAGAAGACAATCGACCTCGGCTCGTAGGTCGGCTCTGCCGGCGCAGGAAGAACGCAAAAAGTCCTCCCGCTCCTCTCCGAGAAGGTCCAAGGCTTCCAGAAAGATCTCTTCAGTTTCCGGGTTCACTGCATCTACATGCGCTGCATATTGGTGAAAACGGACAGCACCACCCTAAGCCTCGGTGATCGTCTGATAGAGTCGGACTTTGGCAAGAGCCCAGTGACGGCGTACCGTCTTCTCATTAACATTGAGGAGCGTTGCAATCTCTTGGTGTTCCATGCCGCTGAAGAATCGCAGCTTCACGATCTGTGCCTTCAGAGGGTCTTCTTTGGCGAGTTGATCCAGGGCTTCATGGACCTCGATGATCTTTTCATCGTCTATCTCTCCGGGAATCTCGAGCTCCTCAAGAGGCACAGCTTCTGTACCGCTCCCTCGCTTGATCGCAAGCCTCCTACGGGCAGACTCCACAAGGATGCGCCTCATCGCTTCAGAGGCCGCAGCAAAGAATTGGGAACGGTCACGCCATGCCTCGGGAGAACTCTTCTCTAGCCGTAGCCACGCCTCATGGACGAGAGCAGTAGGACCGAGCGTATGTCCTTCCCTCTCCGCGGCCATCCGCGCATATGCCAACTTCTTCAGCTCTTGATACAGGACCTTCATCAGATCCTCGTCGGGATCCTGCAGGCAGTGAACAAATCTAGGATCCTCAGGATTCATGGTTCGAATCGCTTGTGAGTCAATCAGCCCACGCGAATTCTGACAATCATAGGCTTTTGTCCTTCGTGGGAGGAGTGATGGAGGGGTTTTAACAGAGAATTCACTTTTTTGCGGAGGAAGAACTTTTTCCTGTCCGTTTTTGTCCGTTCTGAGCGCAAGTATTGTTGAAAACTTCTATGAATTACCCCAAAACATACAGTCTGAGATGAAACCCTGTAAGATCCTACGGTGTATGGGGAAAATAAATAGTCTGTTAACAATTGGTTTAATTAGCCTCGCCCTAGCAGCAAGTGTCTTGGCGAGTCCAATCTCCTCAGACCAAGCTGCTCAAGCGGCATCAACTTGGAGATCCTATCATCATCGTCCCCTCGGCTGTCCTCTTGGCAAGAGGGTTCTACGTGTTCAAACAGAGAGCGATTCGTCTGGAACGGCTCTCTACCATGTCGTGTACCTGAGCGACAATGGTATAACCCCCCAAGGAATGGTTATCATGTCTGCGGACGATGAGATGCACCCAGTCCTTGCCTTCACTTCAGGTTCTCAATTCAGCAGTGTGAAGGCGGGGGATCCCCTCAAGGATGTGTTAGATTATCAGATGCAGCTTCGACTCAAACAACTACGTAAATCACGAGTGAGGAATCCATCTCTAGTCGCTCAAGCAACTACTGCCAAAGTCCGATGGGGAAACTTGCTCGGCATTAAGGCATCCTCCGTGTCTCCCTCTGCAATAACTACCAATACCACGCCCACCGATGTCCGGGTGGCTCCTTTCATCCTGTCATCATGGAACCAGTCGACAGCGAATTCGGACGGTCCAGCCTGTTACAATTACTACACGCCTCCTTACGCTCCCGGCTCTTCAAGCAATGATGTCTGTGGGTGTGTTGCCACAGCCTTTAGTCAGATCGTGAGGTACTGGCAGTATCCCACCAATTCCGTTGGGACGGCATCCTTCCCCATTTACATTAATGATGTTCCCACGAATGCGAATCTTCGAGGGGGTGATGGGGCAGGAGGGCCGTATCAGTGGAGTCTGATGCCGCTCGTGCCCGACGTGAGCATCCAACCGGCCCAGGCTCAAGCCATCGGTGCTTTGATCCATGACATCGCTCTTCTTGCGGGGATGGATTTTTCTCCCTCAGGATCGGGTGCTTCCCCAAGCACTGTTGTTCCAAATCTTCTTAATTCGTTCCACTACTCCAACGCGGTGGATGTCTATACAAGTAGTTCATTCGACACCAATTCCATCGCAACGATCATCACCCCTTCCTTGGATGCCAAGAGTCCTGTTGCTTTGGGAATTCAAGGCAACGTGGGCGGCCATGAAGTCGTCTGCGATGGATACGGGTATTATAATGGGGTCTTATACCACCACTTAAATTTCGGTTGGGGCGGCGATAATAACGTCTGGTATCTCCTTCCTGCGGAAAACACAGACAGTGGTAATTTCAATATTGTTAATGAACTAAGCTTCAATATTTTTCCCAAGCAGAGCGGAGAAATTATTAGCGGACGGGTTGCCGACACCTTGGGAACTCCCCTTGCGGGTGCAACAGTTACAGCCCAACTGAATCAGACGAATTACACAACAGTTACAGATTCCAACGGAATCTACGCGATTTATCCCGTTCCGGCCAATTCAGGATTTGTCGTGAGTGCAACTATGGCAGGGTTTGCAACTCCTTCCCAAAGTCAAAATGTCATCATCAAAAAATCCATTTCGGGATATATGGGCTATGGAGCAGATTCTGGCAGTATATCAGGAGTCGACTTTCAATTGACCGTGACAAATCAAATCACTCCTACATTCGGATCTTTTACGATCCCCGTGCAGATCTACGGTCCCACTCAGTTCACCATCACTCCACCCTCGTCCCCTTCCGGTGGAAGTTTCTCCTATAACTGCGCCAACCCTGCGGTAGCGAGCGTCATCGGCAATACGCTGACCATCAACGGTGAGGGAACGACGAGCATTACTGCCACGCAAGAAGCTCGAGGACTCTACCAAAGTGCCACGACGACGGCACAACTTGTTGTGGTGCAAGCCCTGATCGGTCAACCTTTTTATCTTCCGACAACACTCTCCGGACAATCGCCGTTGTCCTATCAGTGGTACAAAAACAACCAACCTATCCCGGGAGCCACATCTTCCGTTCTCAACATGGGCGCTTTGAGTGCAACGAACGCTGGATTTTACTCCGTCAAGGTAACAGATGGGACATCGCTGACATCCACCCAGGGAACCTTTGTGCTCCCGAGTTTTGCTAAAAGCCAGGTTCGATCCTGGGGATCTGATACCAATGGTAATACCAATGTTCCCGCGGGGCTGAGCAATGCCGTGGCGATTTCAGCAGGTGCAACGCATTCCTTGGCGCTCAAGAGTGATGGGACAGTGACGGCTTGGGGAGATAATAGTTGGGGTCAAATTAATGTCTCTCAGGGACTGACTAACGTTGTGCAAATGAGCGCCAACCTTACTTATTCACTGGCTCTTAAGAGTGATGGAACCGTCACAGCGTGGGGAACCGACAATTATGGTTCTATAAAAAGTATGCCACAAGGTCTCAATAATGTGATTGCAGTTGCTGCAGGTGGACAATTTGCTTTGGCGTTGAAGAATGGCGGAACAGTGGTGGGGTGGGGAAACGTTAGCGGTAGTGCCGATGGGAATCCAGCGATCGTGCCTGCAGGACTGACCAACGTGATAGCCATTGCAGCCGGATGGGCCCATGCCCTTGCTCTTAAGAGTGATGGAACCGTCACGGCTTGGGGAACCAATGACTATGGCCAGACGAGTGTCCCTTTCGGACTAACCAATGTGGTGGCGATCGCGGCTGGTAACAACGTCTCCATGGCTCTTAAAAATGATGGTTCCATTATTTCTTGGGGTCAAAATAATGGAGGCCAAATTAATGTGCCCCCCACACTAACCAATGCTATCGCTATTTCCACCAGTCCCTACTGGTATTCACTCGCTTTGACGGCCAGCGGAATGCCTGTGCCTTGGGGATTTAATGCTACTGGATCTCAAGCCACTCCCACGAATCTGGGGACAGTTTCTTACATTGCTGCCGGAGGATATTTCGCTCTCGCCCTTCAGGGTACGCAACTCATCAACGCCTTTAGTGCGATTCCGAGTCAGACGTATAGCAACGGGGCCACAGTCACGATCACGCCTCCGACGGCGAGCTCAAGCCTGCCGGTAACGGTGACGGTGAAGAGTGGTCCTGCAACGATTGCCGGCAACACAGTGACTCTCACTGGAGCTGGAACCGTTGTTCTTGCCGCCAACCAGAGCGGTAACGCCAACTACACGGCCGCAAGCGAAGTGACCACGAGCTTCAGCGTGGCGCAGTCCTCGCAGACGATTGGTGCATTTGCAACGATCCCGGGTCACTCGTTCGGGGATACGCCGTTTGCAGTAAGTGTGCCGAACGCTTCCTCTGGGTTGCCCGTGCTGCTGAGCGTGAAGAGTGGACCTGCTACGATCAGTGGGAACACGGTGACCATGACCGGAGTAGGGACGGTGGTTTTGGCTGCCGATCAGGCAGGCAACAGCAACTACCTGGCGGCGACGCAGGTGATGGCGAGCTTTAGTGTGGGTCAGGGAATCCAGACGATCAGCTTTGGAGCGTTGACCAACCGCACCTACGGAAGTGCACCCTTCACTCTGAGCGGCTTGGCCTCGAGTGGGCTGGGAGTGAGTTACAGCTCAAGTTCCACCAATATCAGCATCACCTCCAACACGGTGACGATCCTTGGTGTGGGAACGGCGACCATCACGGCCTCACAACCCGGTAACACCAACTGGAGTGCGGCCACTCCGGTCAACCAGAACGTGGTGATCGCGCCTGCGAGCCAGGCAATCAACGCCTTCACGACGATCCCTAACCAGACGTACAGCAACGGGGCGACCGTGACGATCACGCCTCCGACGGCGAGCTCAAGCCTGCCGGTGACGGTATCGGTGAAGAGTGGACCTGCGACGATCAGTGGCAACACAATTACTTTAACCGGAGCAGGAACGGTAGTGCTAGCCGCCAACCAGAGCGGTAACGCCAACTACACGTCAGCCGTGGAAGTGACGACGAGCTTCAGTGTGGGTCAGGGAAACCAGACGATTAGCTTCCCCTCCATACCGAACCAGACGTATGGCACCGGTCCCGTGAGATTGATGGCAACGGCTTCAAGCGGATTGCCAGTGAGCTACAGCTCCTCTTTCGGCAATATCAGCCTTTCGAGTAACGTGGTGACAATCCTTGGGGCGGGGACGGCCACGATCACGGCTTCCCAGGCCGGCAACACCAACTGGAGTTCTGCGACGCCTGTGAGCCAGAACGTGGTGATCGCGCCTGCGAGCCAGACGATCAACGCCTTCACGACGATCCCGAACCAGACATTCAGCAACGGGGCGACCGTGACGATCACGCCGCCGAGTGCTGGCTCAAGCCTGCCGGTAACGGTGACGGTGAAGAGTGGACCTGCGACGATCAGTGGGAACACAGTCACGCTCACCGGAGCTGGGACGGTGGTGCTTGCCGCAAACCAAAGCGGTAATGCCAACTACACGTCCGCATCCGAGGTCACCACGAGCTTTACGGTCAATCCATCTGCACAGACTATCGGCGCATTTGCGACGATCCCGGGTCACTCGTTCGGGGATACGCCGTTTGCAGTAAGTGTACCGAACGCTTCCTCGGGTCTACCGGTAAAGCTGAGCGTGCTTTCGGGTCCTGCCACCATTTCCTCCAATATGGTCACGATCACTGGTGTGGGAAGAGTGGTTTTGGCTGCCGATCAGGCAGGCAACAGCAACTACCTGGCGGCGACGCAGGTGACGGCGAGCTTTAGTGTGGTTCAGGGTAACCAGACGATTAGCTTTGGGTCGCTGACCAATCGGATCTATGGCGGAGCACCCTTTACTCTGAGCGGCACGGCCTCGAGTGGATTGCCGGTAAGCTACAGCTCCTCGTCGACTAATATAGGTCTCTCAAGCAATGTGGTGACGATCCTTGGTGTGGGAACGGCGACCATCACGGCCTCACAACCCGGTAACACCAACTGGAATGCGGCCACTCCAGTCCACCAGAACGTGGTGATCGCGCCTGCGAGCCAGGCGATCAACGCCTTCACGACGATTCCGAACCAGACGTACAGCAACGGGGCCAGCGTGACAATCACGCCACCGACGGCGAGCTCAAGCCTGCCGGTAAGCGTGACGGTGAAGAGTGGGCCTGCGACGATCAGTTCGAATACGGTGACCTTGACCGGAGCTGGAACCGTTATCCTCGCTGCCAACCAGGCAGGGAATGCGAACTACCTAGCAGCAAGTGAAGTGACGACGAGCTTCAGCGTGGGAGCCGGGTCACAGTCCATTAGCTTCCCTGCGATCCCGAACCAGACGATAACCACAAATCCGATTGCTCTGGGGGCTACAGCTAGTTCTGGTCTGCCAATTAGCTTCAGTGTGCTTTCCGGTTCCGCGTCCATGCTCTCCAGTAATGCGCTTACTCTTAGTGGCATTGGGACGATCACAATCCAGGCAAGCCAGACCGGCAACACCAACTGGAGTGCCGCTACTCCTGTCAGTCAGTCCTTCGTGGTGAGCAAGGGAAGCCAGACAATCACTTTCACTCCCTTCCCCACCAATACCTATGGGCAGATGCCTTATAAACTGACGAATGCCTCTGCTTCCTCTGGGCTGCCGGTCACATACACCTCATCAACGACAGGTGTCGCCTCCATTGTGAGTAATACTCTCACGATCATCGGAGCCGGCACCACGACCATCACGGCTTCCCAAGCTGGGACCACCAACTGGAATGCCGCCACTGCTGTAACCCAGAAGCTTGTTGTAGCCAAAGCCAGCAATACGATTACGGCCTTTAAGACAATTTCCAACCCGACCTACGCATCCAACGCGATAGTTTCCTTGCCGCAGCCTCTCCCAGTGTCCTCCTCGGGTCTACCCGTGACGCTGAGTGTTAAATCCGGGCCAGCCGTCATGTCGGGTACCAATGCCGTCAAGATGACGGGAGCGGGGGCGGTTGTTTTGGCCGCTAATCAAACGGGGAATGCCAACTATGTTGCGGCATCCGAGGTAACAAATAGCTTCCAAATCCTTCAAGCCACCCAGTCGATCACTCCATTCACTGCGATTTTGGCCAAGACGAATGGTGTTGCGCCTTTCATTATTGCCGTTCCGACTGCTTCATCCGGACTACCTGTCACGCTTTCTGTTCTCTCTGGTCCAGCCTCGGTGACCAACTCCACTGTTACCCTTATGGGGGCCGGAACGGTGACTCTGGCCGCCAACCAGGCAGGCAATGGAAATTACCTCACCGCCCCTCAAGTCACCACCAGCTTCAACGTTGCCAAGGGGAATCAGACCATCACGTTTGCTGCCCTGGCTGCCGTGACCACCGGGACATCTCCGTTCAAGCTAGGAGCAACGGCATCTTCGGGGCTGTTAGTGAGCTACAGTTCTTCTTCCACTAACATCGCTCTCTCAAGCAATATGGTAACAGTCCTTGGAGCTGGCACGGCGACCATCACGGCCAGTCAGTCGGGTAATACGAATTGGAACTCGGCAACCAATGTTGCCCAGAAACTGGTAGTGACGGCCCCAGCAACGGCAATCAATACAGCAACCAACCAGATAATCGGTATCGGAGTCGCTTCGACCATTCCATCGATCCTCGTAAGGTCGACGACCTTCCCGCTGATGAGGTCTCAGAACAGGGGCTCGGTCGTTGCATGGGGTAACTCCTCCTACTCACAGACGAATGTTCCTACTGGACTGACCAATGTGGTCCAACTCTCCACTTGGGGACTACATAGCCTTGCACTCAAAACCAACGGTACGGTGATTGCTTGGGGCTGGAATGCCTACCATCAAACGAATGTCCCTATCAGCGTCACCAATGCTGTTCAGATCGCCGCCGGTGTAAGCTTCAGTGCCGCACTGAGAGCCAATGGAACAATCGTTGCCTGGGGCGATAATTCGCTTGGTCAGACTAATATCCCTGACGGCCTGACCAATGCCGTGCAGATTGCGGCAGGATCCGATCATGCCTTGGCGCTGCGTAGCGACGGCACGGTGACCGGCTGGGGATGGAACACCTACGGCCAGACGACGGTCCCAGCTGATGCCACCAATGTGGTCCAGATTGCTGCAGGATACTTTCACAGCGTGGCGTTGAAGGCGGACGGCACGATCGAGGCGTGGGGTGATGACACCTATGGGGAGACTGATGTTCCGGTCAGCCTGACCAATGTGGTGCGTATTGCTACCGGACTCTGCCACACGGTCGCCCTCAAGGGTGACGGTACGGTGGTCGTCTGGGGTTGGAACAGTGCGGGACAGACCAACGTCCCCACCGGACTCTCTGGAGTGAACCAGGTAGCCTCGGGGGGCAATACAGTCTATGCCGTGACCACCAACGGTACGCTGGTCACATGGGGTGATAATTCCTACGGCCAACGCAAGCCCCCTGCCGGACTGAACAATGTGATTCAGTTTGTTATAGGCCTCTACCACGGACTTGGTCTGAAGCGGTGATGAGCAAGACTTAATAATGTTGCTCAATTATTCTCTGAATCATGGAAGTCCTTCATATTATCATTCTTCTTCTTATCACGGGAGTTGTCCTTTGGGGCTATGCGACCATCTGGGTTGGTATTAATGAGCATTGCTCAAAAAAATATGGTGGATTCAAGCCCCTTGGCTCATCCTCCGTTGCTATCTGTGCCGTTGCTTCGATTGCCATCTGGATCGGTGGATATTTTATTATTGAAGGCGGAGGGTTCCCTCATCTCCCTTGGGGTAATGTTTTTTTCCATTCACACGCTTTTAATGGACTTATGGGAGTATGTTTCGGGCTTATTATTGGCCTTTTACTTTACATCTACCTTTGGAGTCAGACATCGCTTTTGGCAGCAAGCCTTTCCATGCTCATGCTTACAATAGCCGGGGCCTGTGTTGCTCTAGCTATTCTCTTTTTAATCTTTCTCACGATTGCTGCTCTTTCAGGATCAAGACGTAAGGTTTATGTGATTGAATAAAAGATATATCCTTAAAAACGCTGGGCTGTGAACCAGTCCACGCCAGTTCTGATAATCATAGGCTTTTGTCTTTCCAGAGACGAGTGATCGAGTGGTTTTAACAGAGGATTCTCCTCTTTTTTATGGGAAATAGATTCTCAATGTCCGCTTTACCCATCCCACTGCGCATGCTGTTGATGATGCATAAACTCTCTCTTCTCACGATCCTAGGCGGCATCCTTTTTTTTCCTGGAGTCGCCAGAGTCTCCGCCACTGATGAGAACTCAGCATTGCATGCCGGTGAACTCTTGGAATCGATCAGGAGTAAGTACAATCTGCCAGCTCTTGCCGGAGCTGTCTTTACGACGAATGGTCCGGTTGAGATGGCCGCAGAGGGGCATCGGAAAAGAGGGGCTTCCCCCTTGGTCACGACCAATGATGAATGGCACTTAGGGTCAGATACCAAGGCGATGACGGCAACCCTTGCCGGGACTTTTGTCGCTGAGGGAAAACTCCATTGGGATGACGACGTGATCTCCTTCTTTCCGCAGCTTCGAGGATTGGTACGCCCAGAGTACGAGGGGCTTACTGTGGCTGATCTGTTGAGTCACAAGGCAGGTTTCGCCCATGACATAGATTGGTGGAGCCTTCAGTCAAAGGGGAGTCTGATGAAGCAGCGGGAGGCGGCTGTGAGAGTGGCCTTGACTAATCCTCCAAAATTCAAGCGTGGGGAGTATAACTACTCGAATGTCGGTTATGTGGTGGTGGGTGCGATTTTGGAAAAGATCAGCGGCAAGCCTTGGGAGAAGCTGATGCGTGAGCGTGTTTTTACTCCCCTGGAGATGGAGAGTGCCGAATTCGGCGGAACTGGAACGATCGGCAAAATTGATCAGCCTTGGCCCCACACTCAATCTGGCAATCCTACTCCCCAGAATGGCCCGTTGACGGATAATGCCGAGGTTTTGGGACCTGCTGGGACCGTCCACTGCTCCATGACTGATTGGATCAAGTTCCTAACTGATCAACTCAAGGGAGGAGATGATCAGGACTCCATGTTGACCTCGGACATCTATCACGAAATGCAAACACCTAAACCTCCGGGGGACTATGGATTCGGTTGGCTGATCGTCAATACCTCGTGGTCGGGTGGTGAGGCCCTCTATCACGCTGGCTCGAATACAATGAACACTTGTGTTTGCTGGTTAGCTCCCAAAAAAGGTTTCGGCGTCATGATCTGTACCAATCAAGGCGGTGATCAGGCTCGTAAGGCATGTGATGAAGCTGCTCAGGACCTCATATCACGTTTTTTAAACGAGCATCCCAATCAGTGAGTTTCATTATCGGCACCAATATCCCCAACAATCCTCCGGGGGGAAGATTGTTGGGATGGATCCCCTGCACGGGAGGGTCACTTCCCGTGCAGTAAGGAAAGCTGGAAATAGCACTAAACACCTAAATCCTTCAAATAATCCTACGTCATAAGCCTATGAAGCAGATCCTCATACTACTCTTCATCACGCTGGGTTGGGGTACTCTTTGTGCAACCAACACCTCCGAGACCGTTCTGATCTCCGATGTCTCAGTACCCCTGATCGTTGAGGGAAAACAGGTTGGCTCAATGACGCTAAAGGCGGGAAGTCCAGTAACTCTCGTCAAAACTGAAGGGGGCGGTGTCTGGATAACCAGGGGCGATTCCCAGCCCTTCCAGGTTCCCAGATCGTCTATCAAGCCAATAGAGCAAAAACCAACACCTCAAATCGGGGTTAGTCAGATCAATCCAAGCAATGCTCCGATTGGTATCCCTGTGGTTTCTCCGAGCCAAGCTGCTACCTCAAATTACCTGCCTTCTAATCTTGCCTCGGTTCAATCCGTTCGCACCC
Organism: uncultured Spartobacteria bacterium; assembly: GCA_903831635.1. GTDB lineage: Bacteria > Verrucomicrobiota > Verrucomicrobiia > Chthoniobacterales > UBA6821 > UBA6821. The sequence goes on along the minus strand of CAIKYN010000256.1, from coordinate 4,158 downwards.
ACCCTTGTCCAAGTTCCTTTCCAATTACAATCAATGGTGAAGAGGTCACCGTCACAACAATGGGGAATGGACCAATCGGAGTAACATTTTTCCCTCATTCCGATTCGGAAGAGATGCAGAAATTCATCCTCCAAAACAAGTTTGACCTTCTTAACTCGCTTCACCAATGCACCTTCTTCGTCTGGAGCTACCCTAAAAACAAGCCATTCAGTGGAATCAGGCAAATCATCGATGACTATATGAGGACCCGTTCGACAGGTGAAATCCCCTTAGAAGGAATGGCAGCCTCCATTGTTAAACAAATCGAAGATAAGTCAGGGATCAAACAACGACTTTTGATTGGGAATTCCATGGGTGCAGGTGTGATCCTCTTTGATTACTCAAAGCTCCTTGAGGATCCGGATAGGAAGATCCTCCTTATCTCTCCATCGAGACCCTTTATGCCTCTTATCAAGGAGATCCCGCCACTGAAACGAACAACACTCTTGGCGGCCCAAGGTGCCACCGATGTCTTTAAAGACCACGACCGATGTTTTGACGACCTCTTCATCTCAGATGACATGAAAGATTGGGTGGTGAAGAACACCGACCCAGAAATCTGTGGACTCATCCAGAAAAAGAATGAAAGGGAGGCGAAGGTTGGTACGTACGGCAAGTTCACCTATAAAAAATACCCCGATGAAGTCTTTCTCATGGGGCATAAAATCATTGGGGAACAGGTATCGGCTAAGTTCATGAATAAACTCATCCGTATAGAACTAAGCCTCGCAGATAAAAATATTCTCCTAGAGTGAAAAGACATTTCCTTTCAGCTCCTCTAGTTGGAGTGCTCTGCCTTCATGGTTTCTTCTGCGGAACGTTGCAGGCTTCCCCAGCAAAGCTCACTCAGAGCGTGGATCTTCCTCTCGTTGTCGAAGGGAAAACCATGGGGTCCATGAAACTCCCTGCAGGGGCAGCGGTGGAGATTGTCTCAATTACCGGTACCAATGCGGTTATAAAAAGAGGTGATAGTACCTTCACAATACCTGCAATCTCGATAGGTCGATTACCAGAGATTACATCAGCTTCCCCAGCAACTTCGATTCCCTCTACAGCCCCCGTGACAGAGATTGCCGTCGTACAGTCTACTCCTACCCCTGCTAGATTATTGAAAACAAATGACCCCCTGCTCTCGCAGGTCAATGGAAGAACGATCCGACCTGAAAAGATATATAAAGTAACATGGAACCTAAATCCTAGCAGGGGCCGAAAAATGAATGGGAAGTACTATATCCCGCTTCCGAGTAGAAACTTGCCGTACCAAGATGCGCAGTACGAAATAACTAACTGCCCTATTAAGGAGGTTGTTGATTCTCAAATAAATACAATCCTGTTTTGTATCCCAAACAATAGTACCAGCTTAAAAATAACATCCACAATAACTGTTAAAAATAACAATTATAAATCAGATCTTTCAACTTATAAAGATAGCTTTGATTATCCATCAGAGGTTCTGCCTTACCTCAATAGTACGGATCGAATCAATCCTAATAGTCCAGCTGTTTTAGATGTAGCGCGACAGGTTAAAGGAAACAATAATATAGAAACAGTTAATAACATACTGTTGTGGATAAAGAAAAACATAACATATAAAAGAGAGGGATTTACTAGTGTCGATGAAATCTTGCATCGCCGGTTCGCCGAGTGTGGCGGGCACGCAGCCCTATTTTCAGCACTTTGCCGAGCTAATAAAATTCCTGCACGAGAAGTTTGGGGTGTTGTCGAAGCCGATACATCATATACACCGGCTGGACATTTAAAAGGGCACCTGTGGTCCGAGATATACCTTTCAGGAATTGGCTGGATTCCCGTAGAACCTCAAATCCTTGGCTCTATAGGAACCTTGCCTAGAAGCTACATTAGGATGTACAGCTACGAGCCCAATATGCATATATCTGGGAATTATAATGAGGCTTATAATATGGTTGTTATGGGTGGTGATAGACCAGAATTCAGCAATTAAAATAGCTCCTTCTCTAGGCAATATCTGAATTGCAAGTGATGACCTTTTAGTAACTCCTAGTAGGAATCAGCAAATGAGGCCTCTCACTGTCTTTCTTTTATTTCTTCTGTGCGGAATACTCGCAGCGGCGTCGGAGCCATCAGCAACTCCCTGTCCGAACCGCAGTAGCATCAGCTCGGTTCATGTCGATGGCCCCTACATTGCGATGACCTTCGATGATGGTCCTCGACCCGACGGCGCGAACGCATTCTACACTCTCAAACTCCTCGATATCCTCAAGGAGCGTCATATTCATGCCACCTTCTTTGTGGTGGGGCAGATGGTCAAAGCCCACCCTGAGATCCTCAAGCGTGAGATCGCAGAGGGACATGAGGTGGGTAACCATACATGGGATCATCTGCCGCTCCCAAAGGTTGTGCAGAATGAGGGGGGACTCGATCATGAAATCTTGGATACATCCGCAATTATCAAGGAGGTCACTGGTAATGCCCCCACGCTGATGCGTCCCCCTTACGGGGCCACAACTCCTGCTCTTAGCCGAGCCATCGAAAAGCAATACGGCATGAAGGTCATCCTCTGGTCGGTGGAACCCGTCGACTGGGATGAAAAACATGTCACCCCTCAGATGGTGCAGGATCGTATCGTCAACGGCTGGAAGGAGAGTGGAGGAGTGAAACCGGGAGCAATCATCATCTCTCACGACACCCACAAGGGAACCATTGAAGCGATGCCTGCCACGCTCGATGCCCTGCTAGCCAAGGGCTACAAGTTCGTTACTGTCTCGGAACTCCTTGCCCTGGAAAAGCCCTCCGGCGGATAAGGAGAACCCTCAAGTACCGCAGGTGCTGCGGCGATGATTTCCTGACGGACATCGATATCCCTCCCGAAAAGTCGCTGCCACAATAGGCGGGTGTTCGTGATCGGATCTCCTGGAGCCGTTTCGTCGTACCCCGGTCTGTACAGATGGACGGCGCGGATTAGGGAATCAACCAACTCCTCCTCTGTGGGATGACCCGTCTTGGAAATCACCTCCTCGAAAGCTTCGAAATCCTTCTCCTCTCCACGGCTGATCTTGGAGAGAAGAATATCGATTGGATGAGGGAAAAGGATTTCCACGTTACCAAGCCGCTCTGAATGAGCGCGGATGCGCCAGTCCAAGGAGGTTCTGAAAGTTCCCAAGGGGCAGACCTCCACATACGGTGAGCTCAATGCGAAGTAAGGACGCCAGTCTGACGCGATTTCTTCCGTGCTGAAAATCCACTGCGAACGTTCTGGAAATGAACCAGCCGCTCCTTCACGGTCATCGAATCAAGCTTCCTGCTGGTGGTATCTCTCCACCTGCGAGACTCGGCTACTGCGTCAAAGCTTTTAGTCTTGGTACCCATAGATGAACTCCAGTGGATTCACAATACGGATGGTTCGGTATCCTTGCAAGAGGTTGACTGCGTTGAATCCCTTTTCCCGTTCTACATTGACCAGATGCTTAAAGTTCCAACTCACGAGATACTCGATTTGGGCAATCGTGCAGACAGCCACATGACGGGCATCGTCGGAATATTTGGGAGGGAGGATATTTCGCTCCATGTAGGCGGCAGCGAGATTTTCGGACTCCTCCGTCACAGATAGAATGTTCTCTGTAGCGAATGTGTTTTCTAGAAGCTCCCGAACCGCCTCTGGGGCGTTGGTCATTTCATCAATGGTCACCTCTGATGTCAGGAAGTGGAATTTGTGCTCTTCCATCTGTCTCCAGAGTTCCTGCGTAGCTTCCTTCCATTCATCGTCGAAGTAACCGCCAATGACCGAAGTATCTAGGTAGAGCGTGGGGATGGGCATGAGTTGTCGAGAGAGACCCGGTGATGAATCTTGCACGCTGTGGCAGGAGTTTCAATAAGGACGTGGATAGACGTGAAAGGTTGTTTCTAGAAGTCGTCAAAACGGTTAGTTCTTAACGCATGGCAATAAAATCCTCCCCTGCGGACAAGCTTCGTGCTCTCGGTGAGCGCTTCATCAAGCGGACCTGCGCTGACTTTCCCCAGTGGGGGAGTAGTCTTGGATTCTCGAAATACGAGTCACAACTCGGAGGAAGTGATCTGAAGACTCGCAAGGAGCGGATCCTCTTCCTGGAGCAACTCCTGAAGGAGACCGAGGAGCTCCCT
>CAIKYN010000255.1 GCA_903831635.1 uncultured Spartobacteria bacterium | reverse complement strand
GAATAGGTGACGCCACCCCACAGACTCACGTTCTTGGAGGAGGGCACCTGCGACTCCCTCCAGATGATCTGCTGTCCCTGAAGGTAGAACCCGTAAGACTGCCACTCGTAGCCACCGACAAGCTTAGGCTGTGCATAGTTTTGGTAATAGGCCCCGGCCATATAAACGCCCGGATACACCGCATCCTGTCCCTTTCCAGTTTTCCCGAAGTCGGGTGTCCAATCAAATTCTGTGAGATAAAGGGAGCCGCAATTTGGTCCGAAGCCCATGTCAAAACCATGAAAGGCAGGATTATTGGCCTGTGGATTGACTTCCAGGATCGCCGCTTTCCAGAAGGTATCATCCGTGGTTTGAACTTTGGAGTAAGCTGCCCAAGAGGGTTTCCCGTTGGAATGCCAACCGCTGAGGTTCGTGAAAAGGGAGGTAGGTGTCCCATTGACAGCCCCGCTGACAGGAAGACTTCCCATCGCCGGCAATGAAGCAAAAACACTGGCACCGCTGAATCGTCCCAGTCGAAATTCCCATTTGTCATCAAAAAGGAGCTGTCGGTAGTAGAGCGCATTGGAAGCGAATGTCGTGAACGAGAGGGCTTGGGCCGGAGTGAGAATGTTGCCAATACCCGTGCCAAGATTGTTTCCTGCCGAATCCGAGAAGGAAGCCACCAGCGATCCCCCCTTCCATCCATAGTTGTCGCTATGCAAACTGACGCCGAACACGAGAAGTTGGGCCCAGGTAGACCCCTGCTCCCCACCTCCGACAGGGTTGCCAAGATAATCCCCCCAATAATAAACAAAAGGGGTCACTCCGAGTTTCTCTCTCAGCTCCTGCTTCTGCTTGATGAGTTGACGGTCCAGATCAGTAAGCGCCGCATCCGAGAGAAGATAGGAGGTTGCCCCGTACATCGAGGAGTAATTCGCATTGAGCAGCGTGGAGTCTGGAAAGATCCTGCTCAACGTCAGGGGGTAGGACCCCGCATCCGCGTCACTGGCGTCCACATGGGGAGAGGCCAAGAGAAGCAAAATCAGGACGAGTATCCCTCTCTCCAACTTAGCCGGTAGATCCCTCAGAAGGAATAGCCATGACTTCATCGTGATGAAAAGGATAGGGAAGGTTCGAACTGCGGCTTGAGGAGAAAAAACGGGATCAAAGGATCGAAAACCGGACAAACAAACCGTCTATTTCTTATTTCCCCCGTACCATCGACTCAACCACTGGAACAAGCGATTCAATGGAAGTTTGGGCCAGACCAGTGATTCCGCACTCAGCGTCACGTCGATCGGAACAGTTGCCTTCTTGTCGTTCGGCTCGGCGAGGAAGTATGCCGCCACAAGTCCTATCGCTGAGACGGCCGGGAGGAGAAGAATGGCTTTGTGGTAAGCAGCCTGCGAATACGAATCGTGTATGCCTCCTCCGGAGAAATGATCAAGTAAAACGCCGAACATCCACTCACCAGCTCCCCCCAAGAGCATGATCATCATGTTGGTCGCAGCAATTGCCGTCCCGGAAACCGACCTCGGGTTATGTTCCACAGCAGTGGCGAAACAAACGACCTGCGAGGTGGAGGCAAATCCAAGCAGCAACATCAGTAAATAGGCACTTGTCACGGAAAGAGAGTGGATCGAGACCACGATCAGCGTGGTCAGGAAAGTCGCAGCTCCGGCCCATAAAAGCAGATTGCGCCTCATCCGGGTACGATCCGAGAACCATCCTGCGATCGGACCACCGATCAGCCAGCCGACATAGAGCATGGAGACGGCACCTGCCGCCGCCACCTTGTTACCTCCCGTCACCGAGCTGATATACTCCACACCCCAGAGAGCACCAAGGATGGAAAGAGGCATGTACAGGGCTGTTCCCGAGATGCCGACCAACCAACTCTGTGGATTCGCATAGACGATCTTGAGTGCACTCAAGATTCCAGGACGCCGTGGTCGCTCCGTGGAAGAGGCATGTCCATGATGAGGGATTCCCCGGCTGGGAATGATAAAATAAATGAGTGCCGTAATAAGCAACCCCAGAAACCCAGCCGCCAGAATCGAGGGGTGCCATCCAAAAGTGGCCACAATATGGGCGATCCCCGAATTTCCAATGATCGCACCCGCCATCCCTAGGGATGTCGTGAGCCCCGAGAGCATGGCGAGCGTGGACCGAGGGAACCACTCCGCAGCCAGGTACATGGTGCCGACAAAGGCAAAGGCTGAGCCAAGTCCCTGGCAGAATCGCGCGCTGCTGAGCCAGAAGGCATCATGCCCCATGACTTCCAAAAAACATCCGAGACTACAAATAAGCGAAGCAGGGACGAGAATGGTCTTGGCACCGAACCGGTCCAGAAAACTTCCGGCGAGCAACTGGGACGGGGAATAGATGATGTAATAAGTACCGATGGCAGCGCCCAGACCGGCAGCTGAGAGCTGAAAAGCCTTCTGGAGTTCCGGTGCCATAGCCGAAGGGGCGACACGGACAAAGAATTCATAGAGGTAAAAGAGTGCGGCGACTCCCCAGATGATCCACCCACGCAAGGTGATCTCTATCTTCTCATCAGCATCTTCTCCATGGGGTTCGTCAGCAATAATCATGAGCAGGTGTTCTGGGGATTAAATTGAGCAGTCGAAACTTGGGTCATTCACACTCTGAAAGAATGTATCTTCCTCAAAGCAAAAAATGCCAATGCCAACCTTACTTTTTGTAACTTCCAATCTTCTAATTTATTGCGACCACATAAAAGTGATGTGTAAGGTTGGCAGATGGCCCTGATTGCGTGATCCAAGGTTTTGAGCGGATCACTATTTTCTTGGTTTAACGATTTAATGTATCGTGTAAGCTAATACATATGCAGCTCTCAATGCGGACCGACTATGCCCTGAGGGCGCTCTTCACTCTGGTAGAACACAGGGGGAGTCCACCGATCCCTATTCTTGAACTCGCGCGTCGCAATGACGTGCCGAAGCGTTTCCTCGAACACATCATGCTCGATCTCAAGGAGAAGGGATGGGTTGTCAGCACCGCAGGGAAGCGAGGCGGCTACCAACTCGCCAAAGCCCCGGAGAAGATCACCATGGGAGAGGTCGTTCGACACTTCGACGGCTATCTGGCACCCATCGCCTGTGTTTCGGTCACCGACTACAAGCGTTGCAGCCAGGAATCCACCTGCCGCTTCCGGCGCGTTATGTTGACTGCGAGGAATCTCGTTGCCGGACTCATGGACAGAACAACCCTTGCAGATGTCATGAAATCGACCCCGGTCGGACGCGAGGAACTCCAACGGATTCAGGGACTCGACGGAGACGGGATTTAGTCGGCACTTCCGGGAGGGGGTTGATTCTCCCCTTCTTCATCAAACGATTCAGATCGTATTTTATTGTTTCTTTATTCATGACCTTTATGGTCGTTATTGATCTCACTGACATTCATGAACCTCAGGCACTCGCTTTTCATCCTTCTGACCTCACTCATCATCACCGGATTCTTCTCGGGATGCTCCAAGCCGAAGTCAGAAGTGACTCTTCTTAATGTCAGCTACGATCCGACCCGTGAGTTGTACGCAGAATACAACGATGCTTTTGCGAAGCACTGGAAAGATCAGACCGGGGAGGTAGTGACGATTTCCACCTCCAACGGAGGCTCGGGTTCCCAGTCCCGCCTGATTCAGGATGGAAGCGAAGCCGACGTGGCCACGCTGGGGCTCGGATATGACATCGACGCCATCTACGAGAAAGGAAGCATCGATCACCAGAAGCCCCTGATTCCAAAAGATTGGCAATCCCGACTCCCACACAACAGCTCCCCCTACACCTCGACGATTGTCTTTCTGGTGCGCAAAGGGAATCCAAAGAACATTAAAGACTGGAATGACCTGACACGCGAGGATGTCTCCGTCATCACGCCCAATCCAAAATCCAGCGGCGGAGCCCGCTGGAACTATCTCGCAGCATGGTCCTATGCGAAGAAACAGTTTGGCGCGGATGAGCAGAAGATCCGCTACTTCCTGGGACAAATCTACAAGAGTGCCCAAAAGAACGGTCTGCCCGCCGGAGCCCGAGCAGCCACCATCAACTTCACCGAGCGCAAGCTGGGAGATGTTGCCATCTCATGGGAGAACGAGGCTCTCATGATCAAGAAACTCCATCCCGATGACTACGAGATCGTGGTTCCATCCATTAGCATCCTCGCCGAGCCACCCGTCACGGTTGTCGATGGGAATGTCGAGCGTCATAACACCCGCAAGGAGGCAACAGCATACCTCGAGTACCTCTATAGTCCCGAGGGACAGGAGATCATTGGAAAGAATTTCTACCGCCCCATCGATCCCTCGGCACAAGCCAAGTATGCCTCGCAATTCAAGGACCTGGAACTGACCTCCATTGCCGATTTTGGAGGTTGGAAGAAGGCTCAGAAGGAGAACTTCTCCGATGGCGGCATCTTCGATCAGATCATCAAGGGATTGAACCACAACTGAACGACTAGGCCTGCCCACTCCACCGATGAACGCTCAGCTTCCAACAACGACGACCTCCCTGGAGTCATCGCTGTTGGGTAGGCGTACGGAGTCCATTCTGCGGTATGGTGATCAGCTTGCGGCTCGCAATAGGTTTCTGGAGCCATGCCATGTCAGGGAATCTCCCGGAGGACGTCATCTCATGCGCTACCGCTGGAGCGATCCCTCCTCTTCGACTTTCTACAGAGTAGGGATCTTTGCCGGAATCCATGGCGATGAGCAGTCGGGTGTCATCGCTGCCATCCAACTGCTCCAGGAACTAAAAAAGAATCCCCATATCGCCGAGTTCTACGAACTCTTTGTCTACCCGGTCTGCAACCCCTGGGGATTCGAGATGGGACGGCGCGAGGGAGAGTCCGGAAAGGATCTGAACCGTTGCTTCTGGAGTGACACCGAGGAACCCGAAGTACGCCTTTTGGAACAGGATCTGCGGGCGCGACAGTTCGACGGCATCATCGCGCTTCACACCGACGATACCAGCGAAGGAATCTATGGCTACGTGAACGGAAGCACGCTCACCCGACATCTGCTCGAACCAGCACTGCATGCCGCTTCAGCAGTGCTTCCACGCGATGCCCGTCCGGAAATCGACACGCACCCGGCGAGGGACTCGATGATCTTCGGCGGCTATCAAGGGATCCTCGGAGCACCTCAGGATCAGCATCCACAACCTTTCTCCATCGTCTTTGAGACACCGCACCACGCCCCACTGGGGAAACAGGTCGAGGCCCATCTGGTCGCCATGAAGCAGATCCTCTCGCTCTTCCGGACTATCAGTTCCGAGGGCAGGGATATCTAGAGATCCCACGAGACACATGAGCCGAAAGCGACATATCCTGCCTGGCTTCCACCTGAGCCTCGGATGGACCGTGACATGGCTCTCCCTGATCGTGCTCGTCCCTCTAGCCGCCTTGGTCGGGAAGACCCTCTCGGGAGGCTGGCACCATTTTTGGGAGACTGTGACCGATCCGCAGGTCGTTGCCACTTACCGCATCAGCTTCGGACTTTCATTGGTTGCGGCTCTGATCAACGGCTTCTT
>CAIKYN010000254.1 GCA_903831635.1 uncultured Spartobacteria bacterium | reverse complement strand
TCTGTAGACGAGCCATCCGGTAGCCATATTCGTCATCCAGGTACCGCAGAGGGAAACGATCTGTCCGAGGAAGAAGAGGCGGAAATTTCGGGAGTGAAGGGCCCTTCCCATACGCTTGAACCATCCCCGGATTCCCTCAGCGTTAGCCGCTGGATCGGGGGGACCAGGGTTGTGGTGACGACTCTTGCCCATCAGTTAAGTTTTGCAGAACACCCTACTCAGGTAAAGGGAGGGGCAAATCATCCTAGTGGGGATTGCCCTTCACGAAGCGATCATAGGGTAAAGGCACTTTGCTGAGGCGTCTGTGCAAACAACCAATCTGCTTCTTTTCAGGAAGTTCAGAGTGATCAGGGCAAAAACAAAGCCGCTTGAGTGAACAAGCGGCTTTAGAAGCGTTAAAAAGAACCTCCATCGGATAACGCAGCCTCGAGAATACCCCCCGATACCTCGCGGCTGCGTTACTTCTCCGAGGAGATGTTTTGAAAATAAGCTATCCTAATCGTCATGCAAAGACTTCTTTGTTACAATTTCGACAGATTCGACAGTTGTTGTACTCTCTCTCCGTGCACTTCTCTCCAACCGATCTGATTACCTGGTACTTGGTCTTTGTTTTCTCACTCGTGGCCCACGAAGCAGGGCATGCCTTTGTCGCATGGAAGCTGGGAGACGCCACGGCCTTCGCGGGGGGACAGGTCACCTTGAATCCGATACCCCATATGAAGCGGGAACCGATCGGTACCATCGTACTTCCACTCTTAAGCTTTGCCACTCAGGGATGGATGATCGGTTGGGCAAGTGCTCCAATCAGCCGCATCTGGGCACTCACGTTTCCAAGGCGTTCCGCACTGGTTGCGGCAGCAGGTCCGCTGGTCAACCTGATCATTCTTCTCACGGCTCTGATGGCCATCAGGGTCTCCCTTGCCGAGGGTTGGTTTACTCATCCCATGGGGAGCATGATGAGGCTGCAAGGGATCGTCATCGGGGCCAAGCCAGGATTCGAAATGATCGCCGCCCAGGTCCTAAGCATCACCTACTCGCTCAATATCATTCTCTTTTTCTTCAATCTCATCCCCGTTCCCCCACTGGATGGCGCTTCGATCCTCAAGCTGATCCTTCCTTCGGCGCTTCAGCAACCCTATGCACGACTCCTTGCTACGCCTGGAACTGCTATGATGGGACTTATCGCGGCATGGATCCTTTTTCCCAAGGTCTTTGCCCCATTGCTCCGACAGGCCGTGGAATTGCTCTATCGATGAGGATCCGGATGGTAAACATTCCACGGGTAATGTTTTGAGAGGGTGCTAGGCTACGTCGATGAGTCATGACGCTGCATTTGAACTCGTCACCCTGAAGGGCGGGGGACGCAGCATCCGCTCCAAAGCTCATGGGGAGACCATGCATATCGGCACCGATCCACGGACAGAGCCACTTGAACTTCATGTCACCCAGCAGCGTCTCGCGGAACGGGTGAGTGGGTGGAGCGGGCCTGCCCCGTTTGTGATCTGGGATATCGGGCTTGGGCCTGCTGGCAATGCCATCACGGCAATCGAAGTCATCAGGGAGGTGCTTGGCGGGAAGAGCGTCCCGATAGAGATTCATAGCTACGAGATCTCGACTGATGCGCTGGAGTTTGCCTTGGAGCATGCCGCCGAACTCGAATACTTGAATGGTTGGGAGACGAGTATTCGTGAACTTCTCAAGCATGGTACCGCTTTCCCATCTCCCTCGATCACTTGGCGACTGCATCGGGGAGATTTCTCGAGACAGCCTCATGATGCGCTCGCCCCCTCGGTGATCTTTTTTGATCCTTACTCGCCGGCACGAAACTCCGAGATGTGGAATCTGGAGACCTTTCGATTGATGTGGGAAGCAGTGAGTGCTCCTGACGCCCCCGCCTGCACGATGACCAACTACACCCGCTCAACTTCGGTCCGCGTGACGATGCTGTTGGCAGGTTGGTTCGTCGGTACGGGTGTTCCCACTGGGGAGAAGGAAGTCACCACAATGGCGTCAAACCGTCTCGATCTTTTGAAGGAGCCACTCGATGCCGCATGGCTGGCCCGAGTCCGCTCCTCGACCAATGCCGACCCGATGCGTGGTCGCAACAATGAGCGTGGCCCTATCTCAGCAGAGGACTACGCGCGTCTGATCGCCCATCCGCAGTTTCAAGGTCTGCGCTGAGTCACTTCTGCTCGAGGATTCCCGTTGAGTGCCTTGTCTGGGAGGCTGTCATCATCTAAAAAGCTTCCGATGAAACTTTTTCTTACTCAGATGATTCTTGCTGGTTCCCTGGTGGCTGCTCCTCTCGAGCAGATATCATTTCGTACTATTGACGGGAAAGAGACTTCCCTGAGCCAGTATGCAGGAAAGGTAGTCCTGATCGTTAATGTGGCCTCCCATTGTGGAAATACTCCTCAGTACGCAGCCCTGGAAAAACTCTACCGAGATCATGCCACTGAGGGTTTGGTGATTCTCGGCTTCCCCTGCAATGACTTCGGAGCACAGGAACCCGGAAGCAATGATGAGATC
>CAIKYN010000253.1 GCA_903831635.1 uncultured Spartobacteria bacterium | reverse complement strand
GTTGACAACTCGTGCCGTGAAGACATGATGTCAACCCCGCTTTTCGAGCGGAAACGATGGTGGCTGTAGCTCAATGGTAGAGCTCCGGTTTGTGGTACCGGCTGTTGCGGGTTCGAGCCCCGTCAGCCACCCGTTTCAAAACTTTCCTTTTCAAGGCTTCAGGGCTTCACGACTTTCCCAGAAGCAACTTAAGATTCTTTACCGAATCAAAGCACTCCACGGCTGTCAGGCGTGCCGCCTTCGAAAGCGCGGTCCAATCCTTGAGGACGCGTTGCGAGGCCTCCACCGCCTCTTCCAGATTTTTGACGAAGAGCATTCCCGAATCCTTCGGCAGGAAGCGCTCGGCGCCCGTAGGTTCGGTGACGACAGGACGCCCCAAAGCTAAAAACGCGGCGGCCCGATCACTTAGCCATCCACTCCCCATGATGGCCTCAAGCTTCACCGCAGTGAACTCCGCCGTGGCATCCGCCAGATAGCGGTAGTAGGAGGCGGGCGTGCGGGTCAGAGCATGTGGCGTGGCCACCTTCCATCCCATCGAGCGGAGACGCGCTCGCTCGGGGTCATCGGAATTGAGATTCATGGCCAACTCGAAGACCGCCTCGGGAACCTGTCCGGGAAGATCCATATAGGGGGCAAAGGCCGCTTGCTTGGAGTAGTCACGCCACTCATCCCCGATCGTGATATTTCCATCCCAATACCATTGGCCAATTGTGGTGAACCGGGGCTTTCCCGGGGGGCGGGGTTGCGGTTGAAGCAACTCCGTGTCAACGAGGGGGAAATAGCTCTTCCAAGGAACGATCGGCTTGGGCAGGCGGGGATCGATCGCCTCCATGCAGAGGCCGATGGACCAGAACTCATCATGCGATGACTGTCCCATCTCCATCTGGTCCATCCAGAAAAGCACCTCCGTGGGATCAAGGCTGCAGAGCAGTCGCCGTCCGAAGAGATTCGTGAGGGGGGGCTTGATTGAATAACTGAGATTCAGCAGGACGGCGTGAGGGGCGAGTTCCTTCAATTCAGCAATTGTCATCCCAAAGGCTCTCATCGCCTCGGGATGATGCTCCTCGGGTCCTTGGACTTTCTGAGTCGGACGCAGAAGCAGGCAATACTCGATTCCGTACAAGGACATCCGGCGACGAAAGGTCCGGATACAATGGGCATCCTTCTCCGGGTCACCGCTCTCCTGAAGAACCTCAAGCCAGACACCGCGGCGTCCCATTCGCTTCAGCCCCATGAGGTACTGAAGGGGAACGGAAAAGTTCCCACCACCCTCGGGGTACTTGGCTGAGAATCCGCAACCAACAAAAACAGGAGGGAGAGATGAAGGACTCATGGGGATAAAGGGGATAAAAGGGATGCGGTCGGAATAAATAATTGAAGAGGAAATGAACGATGCAGCCTAATGCTCCAGCGGCCTTTCTTATGTTGAGTTGTCTCTACCTCCTTCGTCTCTCTCATCCCTGAGGGCTCATTTAAACGCCCGCTCGCTCCAAGAGAGATGCCAGGACTTTCTCTGCCTCGAAGACCTCGCGAGCGATTACGAGCGCGGCGCGACTATGCCTCTTGTAATCCGCCCGGATCGAGGCGACCGCATCCACGATCTCCTCCATGGTGGAAAAAGACAGCAGTCCCTCCTTGCCCCCATAATGAGCGGAAAAACCGGTCTCTTGAGTGATGACTGGTCGTCCCGCCGCAAGGTAACAAGCGGTACGATCACTGAACCATCCGGTGTTCAGTCGGACATATTGGTCTTTGGCGCAGGTGAACTCCCCCTTGGAGTTGCGGATGTAGTCACGGTAGCCATTCCAATCCACGCTCAGATCATGGGGAAGCACGAGCTTCCAGTCATTCTTATGAAAGATCTCCAACTCCTCCTCCTTCTTGATATCAGTCGCCATCTCAAAAGGCTCCCCGGAGAGTTTTGGAGCCTCGATAAAGCGGAGGAACTCGAGTGATTTGCTCCAGAGGTAATTGGAGTCGTTCCAGACGATGTCCTTTTTGCCGCTCGTCGACCAATTGCAGATGGTCGTGAACATGGCGGTCGGATCCGGCGCGGAAGCCTCGGCAGAGCCGCACCAGAGATCCGTGACCACAGGTTGTCGGGTTGGAAGCCAATGAAAGCCATGGGTTGGCACGACGAATTCAGGCGTGCTGATATTCTCGCCAAAGGTGAAGAGATGATGGTGTTCCTTGAGGTAATCAATGGTCGACGACTCTCCCTGATCTATTTTGATCTGCTCCACGCCGGGATCGCTCTCGACATAGATCAGATTCCGGATCGTACGGAGATCGTCGTTCATGTCGTGCGACCCGCAGATATTGAGCGCGCAGTCAGCCTCCTTGTAGAGAGTCCTGATTTCGGCGAGCGACATTCCGATACTCTCCATCGGATCTTTGAAGCGCGCGCAGTAGGCCCAGCGCCCCTCGAAGCCGTGCTCTTCGGCCAACCGTCCCAGCGTCTGTGCCGCGTAGGTGCAGTCATCGGAGATGTTGAAGGCTACGGGATCGTACGGATAGTTCAGCGTATCCTCGATGTAGTAAACTTCATGTCCCAGTCGCTGCAGACCGACGATGTAGTGAATATGCTGCCAGATGACTCCGGCGATGGGCATACCGCCCATGAATCCCAGGACAATGATCTTTTTTCGCTTCATGATTCGTTTTTCCCTTTCGGTTCATGCCCAGCCGCATGGTAGAGCCGAGCGTAGGAGCCACCTGCGGCGAGCAATTCAGGGCCAGTCCCCTGCTCCGCAATCCGCCCATGCTCAAGCAATACCACCCTGCCGAGATGATGCACCGTTGAAAGCCTGTGCGTGATGATGAGGGTGGTGCGTCCCTTCATCAGCTCCACAATGGTCTCCATGATCGCCTTTTCGGTGGAGGGATCGAGAGCCGAGGTTGGTTCGTCCAAAAGCAGGATCGGAGCATTCTTCAGGAAAGCCCGGGCTATTCCGAGACGCTGGCGCTGTCCGACACTGAGATGCCCACCGCGCTCTCCAACGGGCGTGTCGAATCCCTGAGGTTGAGCCATGATGAAGTCATAGGCTTGGGCGCGCCTCGCCGCCTCGATGATTTCAGCTTCACTCGCTCCTTCTCGCCCGTAGGCAATGTTTTCCCGAATACTGCTCGAAAAAAGAAGGGTGTCCTGCAGCACCATGCCGATCTGGGCTCTAAGAGAGGCTTTGGTGATACCTCTCAGGTCATGACCGTCGATCCTCACGATCCCGGCCGTAGGATCATAAAAGCGTGGCACGAGACTCAGGAGTGTGCTCTTTCCCGCACCGGTTCCACCCACGAAGGCAACCGTCTCACCCGGTGCAATCGCCAAATCGACTCCAGAGAGCACAGGAGCCTTCGGATCATAGGCAAAGGAGATTCCCGCGAAGGTGATCTCTCCTTTGGCGGCAGGCATCGTGATCGCTCCGGGGTCATCCTTGGTCTCCTCCTCGCGGTCGAGGATTTCAAAGCACCGCTGTGCGCCTGCTGCAGCTCCCTCCAGTGCCCAAGCCGTGTAGGTGAGTTGCTGGATCGGTTGGTAGAGCGTCGCCAGATACGCGACGAAGACTGTCAGATCACCAATGCTCAACCTGCCGTCGAGCACCTGGATCGTCCCTACATAATACATGGCAGAGGTTCCCAGAGCGATGAGCGTGGTCACCAAGAGAGCGCTCTTCATGGAGGTCATGTTCAATCGGAAATTTGCCTCGAGGCTCCTCGTTGCATGACGCACGAACTGACTCACCTCGAACGACTCCCGACCGAAGGCCTGAACCATCCG
This sequence comes from uncultured Spartobacteria bacterium, assembly GCA_903831635.1. GTDB lineage: Bacteria > Verrucomicrobiota > Verrucomicrobiia > Chthoniobacterales > UBA6821 > UBA6821. The sequence goes on along the minus strand of CAIKYN010000253.1, from coordinate 4,614 downwards.
GATCGAACCGAGACCCTCCTGCGTTGTTGCCAACAGGTCACTCTCTCTTTCCTGAATGGTTGTCGACTCCCTGCGAATGCGATCTCCGTAATGTTGAATAGCCCAGTAAAGGGGAGGTATGACGGTCATCGAGACGAGCGTCAGTTGCCAGTTCATCCGGAACATGATGGTCAAGGCGCCCACCAGAGTGACCACCGCCCCGAAGATCGTCGCAAACCCTTTGTTGTAAATCGTCTGAATGGACTGCGAATCATAGGCAACGCGGAAGGAGGAGTCGCTGCTACGCCTTGTGTCATGAAACTGAAGGGGAAGAGACTGCAGACAACTGTAAAGCTGGGTGCGGAGATGCAGGAGCGCCTTCAGGCCGATCTTGATGAGAAGCGTGTTGGAGAGGAGATTCACCAACCCCGAAACCACTGCGATCAGGGCCATGATCACGAAAAGTGTCAGAGCTGCTCCTCGGTCGCTGGTCCACGAAAACCACTCCGCTATAAAAGCATGGGCCGAAGAGACACCTGCTGCGTTCTTGGGTTGCAGGATTCCGTCGACGACATATTTGAAAGGCCAGGGAGCCAGCAGATTGAATCCGATGCCCGCAGACATTAGCAGTACGGCCAGAATCGTATGGCCTGAATAGGCACGAAAATAACGGAGCGTACGGAGATAGATGGCCATGCCTACCTCTTGCCTAAGGCAAGAATCCTTTACCTTCAAGTCGAGTCATTCAGAACCTGTGTCTGCCAGCCTAGGGTGAGAGCATCTCCAGAGTCCCATTCGTTGAGAAGCGATGAATCCTGGAACCTGTGGGTATCGAAATCCCCGTGAGTTCCGCCGTGCTGAGAAGGGCCTGCGCCCCTGCTGGCATACCGGTCAGAAGTGCATCACGTCGAGAGGGGTCCAACTCCCCGAAGATATCGTCCAGAAGGAGAAGTGGAGGTCTACCGTTTTCGAGATTGAGGAGTGCTGCAACGGCCAATTTGAGGGCGAGAGCAATCGTTCGACGCTGCCCCTCGGAGGCGAAGGATCCTGCGGGAATGCTGTTCAGAAGCAGCTTCAGATCATCCCTTTGGGGACCCACCCGGGTCTGCCTCAGGCGTATCTCCTCGTCGCGACTCAAGAGCAATGACTCCATCATTGCCCCCGCAGATCCAGGCTCATACGAGATCTCCAAAGTTTCCCCTGAGATCTTACGGCACGCATCCGACACAAGCGGTGCAAGTGTCGTGACCAGATCGTGACGGAAGCCAAGAATCCGGTCTCCCGTCTCGGCAAGCGGGTGATCATAGGCCTCAATTTCACGGCGCGATCGCCCCTCGCGCAGCAGCAGGTTTCTTGCGCGTAGAGCACGATCATAATCCCTGAGATCCCGGGCATAGCTCCGAGATCTCACGCCGGTTTGCAGGCCCGCGCTATCCAGCAGCTTGCGTCGACGCTCGGCCGGACCATTGACCAAAAAAAGATCATCGCTTCCGAACCAGACGATAGTTCCCAGCTTGAGAAACTCAGTGCTCGAGGACTGAGGAACCCCATCGAGCTTGAGAGCGCGCGCGGGAGGCGTGCAGGTGACTCCTAGTCGCGTCTCCTCCTCGCTCTTCACCAGCCCCTCGATCAGGAAGGAGGCCTCACCGAAGCGAACCATCTCCCCCAGTGCAGACGTCCTCGGAGAACGTAGGCGCATCAGGAAACAAGCAGCCTCAAGAATCGAGGTTTTTCCCCGGGCATTGGCACCTGTGATGAAGTTCAGTCCCGGAGCCGGTTCATACCGCAGCTCCCGAAAGCACCGAAACCCCCTGAGGATGAGCTGGTTAATCTGGCTCACCCTTAGGATCCCGTAGGAGATGGAGGTTGAGTTTCCCTCCAGAACAGCATTCCGAAACTAGCGAAGCGCCGCCAGCACCGGAGCCGGATAGATTCCCAAGATCAGGATGCCTGCTCCAAGGACGAAAATCAGCCACTTGGTCGTGGCTGAAACCGGGATAGCGGTTTCCTCGGAGGGTTGCTGCCAGTACATCGCGCGGATCACCTTGAAGTAATAGTAGAATCCTGAGGCTACCGTGACACAGCCGAGCATCACCAAGCCATAGTGGCCCTGCTTCAGGGCGACCTCAAAAATCAGAAGCTTTCCGATAAATCCTGCCGTGAAGGGAATGCCTGCAAGTGATGCCGCGGAGAGAAGCATGGCTCCGGCTAGGAAGGGAGAGCGCTTGGAGAGACCATTGAAGCGTGAAATCTCATCACCACCGGTTGCTTGCGAAACCACTTGCAGCACTACAAAAGCGAGTACGGTCATGGCGAGGTATCCGGCAAAGTAAAAACCGATCGCAGGAATTGCCAAGAGCGAAGCCAGACTGGCGATACCCATCAACAGATATCCGGCATGAGCGACACTCGAGTAACCGAGCAGTCGTTTCATGTTGGTCTGGGGAATCGCAGCAAAGTTACCAAAGAGCAGTGTCAGCGCGGCCAGCAGGGTGACGACCGCGTTGAGCTTATTCGCCAGAACGGGGATCGCCTCGAGGGAGAGCAGGAAACGGATCAGCACCACGAATCCGGCTGCCTTGGAAGCAATGGAAAGGTAGGAGGTGATTGGTGTCGGGGCACCTTGGTAGACATCGGGAATCCAGAACTGGAATGGGAAGGCGCCTGTCTTGAAGCTGAGGGCGACCAAGATCATCGCGACTCCGAAGAGCAGCGCATAGAGTGAAGATTCGGGCAATCCAGAGATGGCATCAGGTAGCGCCAAGATATTCGTTGTCCCGGTGACCCCGAAAATCCAGGAGATGCCATAGACGATGAATCCCGTGGAGAGTGCACCCAGAATCAGGAACTTCGTGCCGGCCTCCAGAGAGGCTGTGTTCTGACGGAGATAGGTGACCAGAACGTAGAGAGTGATTGTCGCGAGCTCCAGCGAGACAAAGATCATGATGAAGTCTATCGAGCTGACCATCCACATCAGTCCTGCACAGACAAAGAGTGGCAGGATTGCAAACTCGCCGATACCCCCACCCGCACGTTCGGAGGGGAGATAGAGTTCCAGCACCGGGCGGTATCCGGGAATCATGAGGAGCGTCACGATCGTGGCAACCAGCAGGAATCTGACAAAGAATACCGAAAGAATATCGGAGGTGATGAATGCGGCCTCAGGGCTTCCAGGCAGTGGTCCGCTCTGATGCACGAAGCTCAGGGCGAGTATACCGGTCAGTCCAGCGGCACCCAGATAAGCGAGATAATCCTTGTTGGAACGATCGGAGAAAGCCTCCACAAGCAGGAGGATGATACCGAGCAGGACGACGGCAATTTCAAGAAAAAGCGAGTTCACGGAATTCTAGGCGGCGGGTTAGCGAGGAAGGGCTGTCGTGACCATCTTCACGAGGAGCTGGGGATAGAATCCAACGATCATCAGAGGCACCAAGAGAAGGATCACGCTCCAGGTGGCCGTTGGAGTGATGTCCGTCAGGGATTCCCATCGGGCAATCATCGGCCCCCAGAAGGTGCTGCGATAGGCCCGGAGCATATAGATCGCGGAGATCACGACCCCCCATACACCGACGATCACCGGGAGGATCATCGCGGGGCCGTAGGAAGTAGCTCCGAAGAAAACAAGAATTTCACCGGCGAAGTTGGCAAATCCGGGAAGACCAACCGAAGCCATCACGGCAAATCCAAAGAGAAGTCCCAGGACTGGTGTCACCTTGGCAAGGCCACCTAGCTCGGAGTAGTCGAGCGTTCCGGTACGACGACGAATTTCACCGCAGAGAGCGAAGGCCGCCGCCACGGAAAGACCATGGGCAAACATCAGGATCATGGCGCCGTTCACGCCGATGACGTTCAGCGAGGCAAGTCCAAGGAAGATATACCCCATGTGCATGACACTGGAGTATCCGATCGTCCAGTCGAGGCGCTTCTGAGCAACCGTGGCATAGCCGATGTAGAGGATGTTGCCAATGACTAGCAGAAGCAGCAGTCCATTGAACTGATGCATGGCATCAGGAAAGAGAGGGAGCGCAATGCGGATCAATCCATAAAGACCGAATTTCTTCAAAACTCCGGCATGCATCATTGCCGTGGGAGCCGGGGCGCAGGCATAGGCGGGAGGCGCCCAGGAATGGAACGGGAAAAGGGAAACCAGCGAGCCAAATCCGACGAGCAGAATCAGGTAGATCAAGGAGGAAGGATGGAAGGTTCCAGCAATGGCCATCTGGTCAAGCTGACGAAGGTCCAGAGAGCGTGAAGCGGCGGGGGCGGCTGCGAGAGGGTGGCGGGCCCGGGGCCGGTGGTGCTGCGGCTGGAGGGCGCGTGGGGCTCGTCGCCGGCGCAGCTGCCGCGGTGGGTGGTCCGGGCCCGGCTGCGGTGCGCTGCCTGGCAGTCTGAGTCGGGGACTTTGAGACTCGGGGGACTCTCTCTCTCTCTCTCTCTCTCTCTCTCTCTCTCTCTCTCTCTCTCTTCTCTCTCTCTCTCTCTCTGTCTCTCTATCTATATCTCTCTACCTACCTCTCTCTCTCTCTCTCTCTCTCTCTCTCTCTCACACACACACACACACACACACACAAACACACACACACACACAGGTCCGCTTCCTGCTCTTCTGGCTGCAGCTCGGCACCAACGCGCGGC
>CAIKYN010000252.1 GCA_903831635.1 uncultured Spartobacteria bacterium | reverse complement strand
TCAGTCGTGGGCTGATCCTGATCCTTTGGCTTGTCAGGCTGATTGGACTTAATGGAATGATCAGAAGTGTCTGAGGCAGATGTGGAGGTTGCCTTGGCTTCCTTCTCCCTATCTTTTTCCTTATCCTCCTTGGAGCCATAGACCTGCTGGAGGACTTTTCCAATAAGTGGTGCGGCATGGCTGCCGCCGTGAACATTGTTATCCCCGGGCTCTCCCTCGTAGACGGCGGCAAAGGCATACTGAGGATTCTCAGCTGGGACGAATCCGGCAAACCATGCGGCGGTGCGCTGCTTATCCTTGTTACCTCCGCCTCCCCATTGTGCGGTGCCTGTCTTTCCGGCGACATGGTATCCCTTTACCTGAGCATGATGAGCTGTTCCTTGGCTATCTTCAGTCACGGCAATGAGGGCCAGACGAAGGGTCTCCATATCCTCGGGCTTGATCTGGAGATCATCTCGTAGTCGATCCGGGTAAGCGGCCACCACTTTATTGTCGATGCCCTGGATCTGTTTAACGAGGCGCGTCTGGTGGAATTGACCGCCGGTGGCGATCACTCCGTAAGCTTGTGCCATTTGGAGTGGGGCGATTTTGATATCTCCCTGACCGATACTCATGTTGGCCACGTCACCTTTCAGAATTTTCCGTTTCTGAACACGAAGCATGTATTCATCGTTGGGGATGATGCCGGCCACTTCACCCTTGAGAGGTATTCCGGTCTTCTTTCCAAGCCCGAGACGGTTGGTCCAGGTGATGATGTTGGGGGCACCGATCTTGATGCCGGCCTGAATGAACCAGGTGTTGCAGGATTGGGTGAGGGCCTCGACGAAGTTGAGGCGTCCAGCGTCGGTCTTTTTCCAGTTGTGGAAGGTGAAGTTTCCGATGTCGATCGCGGTGGGGCCGCTGTAGATATCCTTAGCTGTCAGCTTGCCCGACTGAAAGCCTGAGAGCCCAACAAAGGTCTTGAAGGTAGATCCAGGAGGATAGGCCGAGCGGAAGGCGCGAGGCAGGAGCGGCACATTGGGATCGTCACTGAGCTGCTTGTAGATCTCGGGATTGAGAACAGGGACAAAGTGATTCGGATTGTATTCAGGCCAGGAGGCCATCGCATGAATCTCCCCGGTCCAGGGATCAATGACGACGATGGCGCCGCGCTTGGCATTCTCACTGAGGACTTTCTCACAGATGCGTTGGAGATTCTGATCAATGGTTGTGATCACATTATCCCCGGGAACTGGGGGTTGGGCGACGCGCTCCGAGGTCTTGTGCCCCTCGGCATCGTAGGTGAGATGGAGGCTGCCGGGACGGCCTTTGAGTTGATAGTCGAAAGCCTGTTCGATTCCCTCACGCCCTTCGCTCTCGGTGAAGATCAGGTCATTATTCTCGATGGGACGGACAGAAAGCGGCGCCACCTTACCCGTATATCCAATGATATGTGAGGCAAGTTCACCATTGGGATAGATGCGCGCATAGACCTGCTGGAGCACCAGGGCACTGGTCAGGCCACGCCGCGCGGCGGCAAGTTCCTCGGGTTGGAGATCCTCGATCAGGGTCAATGGGAGGAGTCCGCGATTGTGGTAATGAAGCAGGATGGCGTGGTCACTCACCGAGATCGGTCTGCCAAGGAAGCCCTTGGCAAAGGTGATGTGCTGTCGAGCGAAGGCAAGGACCTTGGTATCACTCCAATCGAGCGGTGAAGGGAACTGCAGTGCGAGGTTATAGCTGAGGCGATTCTGAGCAAGGGGGTAGCCATTGCGGTCGGTGATCTGGCCACGAGGCGCAGGAATCCCAAGCTGGAATGTCCGTGCCTGTTTCTGGGTTTCCCAGGTCGGCTTGGGATTCTCATCAATGGGAGCATTTGTCCCATTATTCATCTGCGCGTTGGCTACGAAGGGCGTGGCACTGGAGCAGAGAATGAAAAATAGAAGGGAGCGAGCGCTCATGATGCGGTGGCCGGTGCTGTGGTGATGGCTCTTGGAGCGGTGATGTGGGGAGGTTTCAGGTAGATCGGCTCGGGGGTGCCGGTGACCAGGAAAGAGGGATCGTTCTTTTCTGAAAGGATTGCAAGTCGGACGGCACATGGAGTGGAGATCTCAAGGTGTTTAATATCAGGCAACGTGGTTGAGCTGAGTATTGCGAGATCGTGGAGTGAGTTGAGATGAATGAGTGTCTCTTCTGGGGAAAGGAGGTGAGGGGAATCGACGAATGCTCCCTGTACAATTCGTGCTATCCAGTAATGACCTCCACGGGCATCCCCGACGGCCCAGAATCCCTTCTCGGGCCCAGGTAGGCCCAAGGGCGAAGGGATGGCATGGAGCGGGAGATTCAGCGCTGTGGCAAACCCTCGTGCTGCTGCAATGCCTGCACGCAGTCCATTATACGAGCCGGGTCCCGAGCCGACGCAGAGCGCGTCCGGAGCGCCGCATGCATCGACGGCCTCCCTGAGCCCCTCGAAGAGAGCAGAAGAGTCGGATCGCGCATGGGGCGTTTTTCTTTCAAAAAGGACATCTTGCTTCTCCTCGACGAAGGAGACGCAAGCGACTGAAGCAACTGAAGAGGAGGAATCAAGAGCGAGGATCTTCACGGGATTTCAATGATTGGACCAACGGATCACCCGAACCTCACCCGCGTCTTCGAGATGAGGTTCTATACGGATCCGGAGCGTGCCGGGAGGCAGGATCGATGAGAACTTGTCTCCCCACTCGATGAACATCATCCCGTCACCGTAGTAGTCCTCGAGTCCGAGAGCGAGCACCTCGGATTCTGATTCGAGTCTGTACCAGTCGGAGTGATGCATGCGGCTTCCTCCCACACCATAACTCTGAAGGAGAGTGAATGTCGGGCTGGTCACATCCTCGGTGATCCCCATGGCGAGAGCCGTTGCTTTGACAAAGTGGGTCTTCCCTGCCCCAAGGGGCCCTTCCAGACTCACCACACCTGACTTCAGCATCAGCGGCAGGAGATCTGCGGCAATGAGTGCCGTCTCCTGGACGTTCCGGGCTATGTGCTCACCCGAATGTTTTTTGGCGGGATTGTCAGTTGCCATTTCGGAAGCATTCTAGTTGGGTTGCGGAGTCTAGCAATCTTACTGGAATAATCCTTCATAATTCACCCCTCATAATTCATCCTTTCCTCATGACCAATCCAACCCAACTACCCGCCTGGAAGGCGCTCGAAGCCAATCGCGACCAGATCGCCAAGACATCGCTTAAAGAACTCTTCGCTGCAGATTCGACACGCGGTGAGAGTCTGACTGCCGAGGCCTGCGGACTCTACCTCGACTACTCGAAGAACCGCGTCAATGACGAGAC
>CAIKYN010000251.1 GCA_903831635.1 uncultured Spartobacteria bacterium | reverse complement strand
TCTCAGCTTCGGCTTTTAGCAGGAGTGCACAAAAAAGCCGGACCAATTCTCGATCCGGCTTTCTAAGAAGTTATTTAAAAATGATCTATTTCTTCTCGGAAGAGAGTCCAAGACCGAGCCAACCGACTCCGGCAAAGATCAGCTCGATTCCAAGGAAGAGTCCGAGCATGTAGAGCCCCGTTGCAGGCCACTGCGAGATAATCAGGCCCCCGAGGATGATGGAAATGACGGCACTGAAGAGCACCCAGGCAGCACCACGGTGATGACGCATCTTAAAGGCAAAGAAGATTCGGAAAATCCCACCGATCAGAATAGCCCAACCGAGGAAGAGAGTGAAAGCAATCGCTGCCTTAAACGGGTGGGAAATAAAGACATAACCGGCAACACCATAGGCCACGGACACAAGGGCATACCAGAGGTGGCTCTTCCAATCCCCGATGGTGAAGACTTTGATCAGATGGAAAGCGCATCCGAACATCAGAATGAATCCGATGAAGGTCGCCACTGCGGCCGTGGAAACGAGTTGATCCCCCAGTGCGAAGAAACCAAGAAGGATCATGGCAATGCCTCCGGCAATCGCCCATCCACGGGAGAGTTGAGGAACAGGGAACTGAGGAATAGGTGATGTGTTGTCCATAGGAACTCTTTTTATGGGCCTCCCCTCACTTGCTGGCAAGGAGCTTTTAGTAATGATAAAAAAGGGAGTCTCAGGCTTCAGTCTTTGCTTCAACCTTCTTCTTCTCAAACCATGAGAAGCAGACAGGAATCACAAAGATCGCGATGAGCGTCGAAGCAAGCATGCCACCCACCACGGTCGATCCCAGGACACGACGGGACACAGCTCCTGATCCTGTTGCGATCGCTAGTGGCACGCAGCCCAAAATGAAAGCAAAGGCGGTCATGAGGATCGGTCGCAAGCGAAGCTTCGCTGCATCCAGCGCCGCATCGATGATGGGACGCCCCCTCTCAACCTCCTCCTTCGCGAATTCCACAATCAGAATCGCATTCTTCGCCGCAAGACCAATCAGCATGATTAGACCGATTTGTGCATAAACATCATTGTCCATCTTCCGGAAAAAGAGCATCGCCACGGCACCGAAGACAGCAATCGGAGTACTGAAGAGGACACTGATCGGAAGCGACCAGCTCTCATATTGGGCTGCAAGGATCAGGAAGACAAAGAGTAGCGAGAGCGCAAAGATTGCTCCCGGTGGGATTCCTTGAGCTGCCTGTTTCTCCTCGAAGGACATTCCGAAGTAATCGAATCCCATACCCGGAGGCATTGTCTCCTTGAATGTCTCCTCAAGGGCTTTCATGACCTGCCCCGTGCTCACCCCGGGAGCTCCATTGATATTGATCTGAGCGCAATCAAACATATTGAAGCGCATCACGAACTCCGGACCCGTGATCGATTTCACACTCAGAAGACTGGAAAGGGGAACCGGATCCCCATTCTTGTTACGAACATAGAAGAGTGAAGCCCCCTTGGGATCGGTACGGGAAGAGCCCTCCGCCTGGATGTAGCAGTAGTACTGGAGATTGAAGCGATTGAAGTAATTCACCGGTACACCACCCAGGAAGGCCTGGAGTGTGGAATAGGCATCATGAAGATCAACCCCGAGCATCATGCACATGGCCGGATCGATGGTCATCGAAACCTGCGGCACCGAGGGGAGATAGGTCGTTGTCACCGAGCCGATTTCAGGACGCTTTTTGATAGCCTCCATGAATTTGGAGGTATTGGTAGGCAGGAACATTGGGTCGGTTCCCAAGCGGTCCTCCAGAATAAATGTTGTGCCGCCGGAGGTTCCAATACCGGGGATCGCCGGAGGCGGAAAGGCAAAGTTGATGGCTCCGGGAATCGGAGCAATCTTCTGGTTGATTGTCCGGAGGAGACCGAAGGCATTTAATCCCGGCCCCTTACGTTCTTCCCAAGGCTTGAGCGTGATGAAGTAGAAAGCACTGTAGGTGTTCTGGACTCCTGAGAGCAGATTGAAACCAACGATTGTCGTCACATGCTGGACACCTGGGATCTTGCTGACGATCTCGGCCACTTGCTTGGAAAGATCATCGGTTCTCTGCTGGGAGGAGGCATTAGGCAGCTGGGAGAAAGCATAGAGATAGCCGTTGTCTTCTTCGGGAACAAAGGATCCTGGAAGCTTTGATCCAAAGAATCCCGAGAGCAGGACCATCCCGAGAATCAGAAAACCAGCGATAAAGGACTTGCGGAGCAGGAACTTGCAGGCCCCGATATATTTGTTACGACCAGCATCAAAGACTCGGTTGAAGCCACGGTAAAATGCTCCAAGCGGTCCACCAACCTCCTTACGAGGTCGCAGGAGCAAGGCTCCAAGTGCAGGACTCAAACTGAGTGCATTGAAGGTCGAGATGATGACCGAGATCGAAATAGTGAGCGCAAACTGCTGATAGAGACCGCCAGTAATGCCGGGCAGAAAGACCGTAGGTATGAAGACCGAAGAAAGAATCAGCGCCGTGGCAACCAAAGGTCCCGTCACCTGCTCCATCGCCTTGGCAGCAGCATCCTTCGGAGAGAGTCCCTCCTCGATGTGATGCTCAATTGCCTCGACGACCACGATCGCGTCGTCAACCACCAGACCAATCGCCAGCACGAGGCCGAAAAGCGAGAGGGTATTAAGCGAAAAACCGAAAAGCGGGAAGAGAGCGAAGGTACCTACCAGCGAGACCGGAACGGCCAAGGCCGGGATCAATGTGGCTCGCCAGTTCTGGAGGAAGATAAAGACCACAATCAGCACAAGGATCAATGCCTCCACAAGCGTCTTCTGGATGTCGTGCATGCTGGCCGTGACGGCGAGCGTCGTATCGAGGGCTGTCTGCAACTTTAACCCCGCTGGGAAGGACGGGACGTAGGAGCTCATCAACTTTCGGGCCATGGCGGCCACCTGGAGCGCGTTACTACCTGGAAGCTGGTAGACGGCTACGATCGTGGCCGGGTGGCCGTTGAATCGACCTGCAATATTGTAGGTCTGGGCTCCGAGTTCGACCCTAGCGACATCCTTCACTCGGACGACCGAGCCATTGCGGTCAGCACGGATCACAATATTGGCAAACTGGTCCTCGGTGACGAGACGACCCGGAGCCCTGACTGTGAAAGTCATCTGCTGGCCCGGAGGTACTGGTTCGGCACCGGTCTGTCCGGAGGGATTCACGGTGTTCTGCTGATTGACGGCTTCGTAGACCTCCTGCGTGGTGATGTTGAAATTGGCTAGTTTGGCTGGATCAAGCCAGAGGCGCATCGCGTAGGTGCCTGCACCGAAGACGGTGACACTCGCAATGCCGGTGAGTCGGGTCAGAGGATTAACGATGTTGACGTAGGCGTAGTTGGCGAGGAAGACCGAGTCATAGCGATCATCGTCAGTGTAGAGGGCAAAGCAGATCAGTGGTGATGGGGCGGTCTTGATGACATTGATACCCTGCTTGACCACCTGCTGAGGGAGCTGAGACTGGGCCTGAGCCTGACGGATCTGAGTCAGGATCTGGTCGGTTGTTGGTACCGTATTGTTGGCAAAGATAACATTCAGCTGGGACTGCCCGGAACTGGAGTTCAAGGAGTACATGTACTGCATGTTGTCGACGCCGTTCACCTGTTGCTCAATCGGGGTTGCCACCGCCTGCTTCACCGTCACCGCATCGGCACCGGGATAGGTCGCCGCCACCTGGATCTGGGGCGGGACGATATTTGGAAACTGGGAGACAGGCAGTCCGAGCAGGCAAACCACGCCGAGGATCACCGTGATGATCGCGATAACCATGGCCACGATCGGCCGATTGATGAAAAACTTTGCCATGATGCTTTCTTCGCTGGGTTAGGAGACTAGGAAGCTTCGCTTACTTGGCGGACTTCGAAGCAGCAGCGGAGCTGGGAGAAGGAGTCGAAGCAGGAATGGACCGGATCGCGCCATTTTCACTGGCCGAGGAGGCCATGGGAGTAGGTGACGCGGTGGGTGAGGTCAATGGCATCACAGTACAACCATCGACCACCTTCTGGGTTCCTTGAACGACAATCTTCTCCCCGGCATCGACACCAGACAGAACTACAGCCTCGTCACGGGTCATCATCCCTAAATTCACGTTCCTGATAGAAACCTTGTTGTCCGCCCCAACCACTGCAAGTTGATGCAGGTTCTGAATTGTGATGACCGCGGCAAGCGGGACAACCAGCGCATTCTGCTGAACCCCAACGGTTGCTTGAACCCGCGCAAAGAGACCTGGTCGGAGTAATGAACCGGGATTGGGGAAGGTCCCCTCCACCGTGATGGAACCGGTCTGCGTACTAATCTGGTTGTTGGCGGCTCGGAAGACACCCTTTTGAGGGTAAGTCATGCCATCGGAGAGCAGCATTCGCATCCCGGAACTCTCATCCTGTTTCTTGTACTCGGATGCCATGGATGGATCCTTGAGGCTCTGACTGATAAAGCTGAGGTAATCATCCTGACCAACCTGAAACACCACCTTAATCGGATCGATGGCGACGATGGTGGTGAGTGGCTGAGGGGAGGAGGAACTGACGTAGGTGCCGACCTCGTAATTAGCAAGTCCAGCCATGCCGTCAATCGGGGCCACGACTTTTGTGAAATCGAGATTCACCTGAGCCGACTGAACAGCAGCCTGCTTCGCCGCAACCTCACTCACCGTGGCTTGATAATTCTGCTGCTGGTTTTGGAATTCCTGAACACTGATCACCTTACCGGCAAGGAGGTTCTGAGCACGAACAAAGTCCTGTTGGACCTTGGTTTCCTGCGCGATGGCTGTGGAGAGATTGGCCTTAGCTTGATCCAGGGTGGCCTGAAAGGGAGCGGGATCAATCTGAAAGAGCGGTTCACCCTGTTTCACCACGCTTCCCTCCGTGTAGTACCGCTGGATGATATTACCGGCGACATTCGGCTTTACCAAGGCAGTCACCGTACCCTGTAAATTGCCGATCCACTCCTTGTGATTCGGCATATCCTTCTGGATGACCGTTCCGAGCGTTACAGGAACCGGAGGCCGCGGACCGGCTTCAGGAGTCTCCTTTTTACAGGAGGAGAGCAGGACGACGGCTAAAGCCAGACATGAGAAAATAGTGGCAACGCGTGGAAAAGGAATCATCACGCAGAATGAAGTAACAGAGACCGTCCGGATTGACTAGTACGCTCTTACTTAAGGGATACGAGCTCATGATGGTGATCCCATCAGCTTTTGTACCTCAAGAAGCTCATGGTTAATCAACCCTTGATTCATCAATTGATAAGGAATCTCCAAGGAAAAGATGACCACCAAAGTGAAGCCAATCAATGCAAGGTAGATCGCCGCAAGGAACCAATCATCCTCCTTTTTGACCGCCATGGCATAGCCGCTTAACAGTGCTCCCGTGGTTAGCAGAATTAACAAAAACCCTTCGATGATCGCCGGGGGGTGATTTTTGGCATTAAGCAATTCCGCTTTGAAAGCATCCGACAATTGCCCCGAGTGCAGGGAGAGAATCTTACCAGCACACTCCTTATTTTCCGAGGGTGCACGCGCTATGGCCAGTGTCATGAATTCATTGAACTCAATCAGTTTCCTTCGAAAGTCTGCAATCCTGTCATCAAATTGACCGAGACTCTTGATGTTTTGGTAGAGCGCCAAACGCTTCTCCAAAAGGACCTTCAAAAGTTTTTTAACAGCAATTTTGTCTGCCGCAGCCAAATAACGACAAGAATCATCAGTATTCTCAAGGATAAGTGCTTGGGTTCGGATACCAGCCAATCGATCATTAAAATGCTGATTAGCGCTGGAGAAGGTAAATCCAAGAACCAGCGCGGAGAGGCCGAAAATAGCAGTGACCAAGGAATCCCGGATCGTGACAGATTCCGACCTCTTGACCCGATACTTTCCAAAAGCCCAACCAATCAGCAAAAAAAGAGCAATCGCAAACAAAAAGAATCCAGGAATGTATTTTACCAACCAGATGTGGTTTGAAATCAGTTGATAATTCATTTCAAGATCATGAAGATAAATACTCTGGAAGCAAGGAGTTAGAATTCTCGCCTCATCACTTGACAGGGATAGTCAGAACCGGAGTTCCGCCTGCAGGTGCTGCCTGCAAACGGTAGAGTTGCATTAGCAGCGCAAAGGTGTCCTTCGACTTCAAATCGTTGTTACTGATGCTGTAGAAGTGCCCCCTGTACCAAACTGAAATCATCGCATTAAAAGGGGGGATTCTTGACGAATGAATGAAAATTTCGCCAGTTCCGTCATCAGTATCTCTGGCAAAATACTTCTGACTTGACGGTGTTTCGACATTTTTCGCCGCCACGAACATCACGTCGGCCAATGAGCGGAAATGAAGAGCCTCAACAGGACGATCCTCCAAGGGCGTGTGAATCACAATGCCGTTGCTTGAAGAACGAATTTCCAACTGATCCTTTGATTGAGCCTCCTGAATGGCTTTGATCCACTCTTTGAACTTAGGATAAGTCGGTGAGGTTGGTTTGTTAACGACGGCCACTCCGTTTTTCAAGTCCACTCGATCGATAAGCAAATCCCCGATTTTTTTGACTGGCCATCCAGCATCAATGAGCATGGAGCAGGTATCGGGAGTGATCTTATAGAGGAACTGCTGGACAAAGTTCTTACCGTCGATCGGCGTGTAAGTAATCGTTGGTTTTGTGGCGAAGGTGTAGCTGATGTTTGCAGCCCCTCCAGTAGGATAGGTGGGAGCCCCCCACCCTGTGATTCCAGCACCGGAAACAGAGGTGCTCTCGTAAGAAGCCGAGAGAGAGGCCGCCTGGAGGAACTCGGGCGACTCCCGGAAATGAATACGCACAATATTGAGTAGCATCTGCTGTGATTGATTGTACTGAACCACAGAATTGAATGCCGTAAAATCAGTCTGAATAGCGTGGTTAGCAACCGCACAACCGCTTAGAAATGCAACAATCACTACGAGTGAAATCTGCAAAATACAGGGAATCTTAAAATTCAGCATCTGGATTGTAGGAATATCTTTTTTCCAGAATAACTACCAGTCATTCCAACCATTATCAGGAACCCGTCCGACATGGACGAAATTGTGACTATGAGCATGTCCTCTTTGATTTGTTTCCCAATATAGTCTTTTAAACTCGTAGTTTTCCCACCAAGCATGACAATTCCACTTGATTGATCATGAAAAAAATTCTCTTTCTCTCCCTGAGCGTTCTTCTTCTCACATCGGCACCTGCTCTCCATTCCGAGACGACCCGCATCGATCCCAATGCCGTGGCCCTTCTCAAGCGGATGAGCGAAACGCTCTCGCAAGCAAAGAGTTTCACCTTCCATACCGACAGCATCCTCGAGATGCCATGCTCGACCGGTCAGTTCATCACCATAGTTTCCAAGGGTTTTGTTGCCGTCCAGCGCCCGAACAAAATCCGGGCACTGTATGTGGGGGACGCCCATGCCTTTGATTTTTTCTATGATGGAGGCTCTGTCACTGCCGCAGCACCGCGTCAGAAGGTCTACTCGACAACAAAGGCCCCGGATACTATCGACGAAATGCTCGCGGGTATCCGCAAGGAAACCGGCATTCACTTTCATATCGCTCCCCTCCTCTTTAGCAATTCCTACGAGCATCTGACACGAAATCTCCAAAGTGCCGTCATTATCGGCCCCACTTTTGTGAACGGTGTCCCCTGCGATCACCTCGCCTTCCGATCACCCGGTGTGAATTGGGAACTCTGGATTGCTTCCGGACCAGTCGCACTCCCCTATCGCCTAGCCGCCACCTTCACTGATAAGCCGAACCGTCCTCGCAAGTTCATCGATCTTTCGGGGTGGAACCTGCATCCATGGCTCCGCAACTCGCTCTTCACCTTCAAACAACCCAAGGCTTTTCAGGAGATTCCCTTCAAGGCCGTGCTAAAAGACGTCCGGCAACAAGCAACTCAGGGTAATAGCCACTGATAGGATTTTAATCTTCACCAGACCCTCACGATGAAAAAACTTCTGAATATCCTACTTTTTTCCTTATTGGGTGCCACCGCTTTGGCCCTCACCGCATGTAGCGGAGTCTATGCCCCGGGCTATGCTGGATCTCCTACTCCAGGCTACGGGTGGATTGGACCTGCCTATTACGGAGGCGTCTATTACTCCTATCCAGCAGCCTATTATGCCAGCCCCTACTATCGGAGCGTGAGTGCCACCTACTACGGAGCAGCAGGAACGGCTTACCATTATAACTCAGCTTATGGTTCAGGTGCAGCCTATCGGGGCCCTTATAATAGCGGTGCTTATTACGCCAACAATCGCGGCGGCTACGGATACTCCTATGACGGCACCGGAGCAGCTTATGGTGCCCATGGAGGCACTGCCTCGTGGAGTGACGGCTCAGGTAGTGCCTACGGAGCTCGCGGTGGATCCGCCTCCTGGAGCGATGGTTCAGGTAGCGCCACCGGATATCGCGGAGGCACAGCTTCCTGGAGTCATGGCAGCGGTAGCGCCACCGGATTTCGCGGCGGCTCAGCCTCTTGGAGTCGGAGATAAGCCACTCTTACCTTAGCACTGCCGCCTGAGCTGAGCGGATTTTCTCCACGACGGGCTTGAGAGAGGGATCCTGTTGCTCGATCAGATCAAGTTTCACATTAGCTAAGGCCTTTCTGGCTGCAATCTGGGCCTCCAGTGTCGGTGCATCTATCACCGCTTTGTTAGCTGCCATAAATTGAGGATTGCTCTGAATTGCGCCCATTGCAGCCCTCATCTTCATCTTATCACTGAAAGAGAGCTGACTGATTACCTGCTCTCGGCACTTCTCCATCGCCGCGAGAGTCTGCTCTGGTGATTGCGTCTGGGCCTGAAGTTGAGGTCCCTGAAAACTTAAAAGAAGCACCAGCAGCAGCGATCCGATCCAAGGATGGATGGAAATCTTGAGATTTGGGGAATGCACGCGCTGGAGAGACTCTGTTTAGCTCTACTGAGCAGGGGTCGGACTAGGAGTGGGAGTTGGAGAGGCCTTGGGGTGGGCTTGCTGATAATCCTCCTTGGCTTTCTTCAAAACAGTGCGGCTAAGAATGGAACTGGCAATACGGACCGGAGGAGGTGCGGCACAACCGACGATCGATGCAATGGCAAGGATCGGAAGGAGTTTTCTCATAGGTGTGAAACGCACGGGAAAGATGACAATCCCCTCTTTCTAGGACCTCTTTGTCAGTTACTTGATGATGATGCCGGATGATCCAGAGGTATTGACCTGAGGATTGTTGGTATTGTTATAGACGAAATTGTTCAAGAGAACAGTTCCGGCACAATTTCCCCACGCATAGACACCAATATCGTTGGCAATAATATAATTTCCGATGATTCGATTCTTTGCAGAACCAATGATAGTGAGTCCATCTCCGCCATTATTGTTGAGGTAATTAGCTTGAATACGGTTGGTACCGCCGATGGTGGTGGCATAGGTCCCTTGATCGAGGAAAATTCCACCCTGCTGATTGGGGAGCGGAGGAAGGATACCCTGCTGCTCGGTCGGTGCCAGACCAACGCCGACGCGGGTGTTCACAATTGAGTTGCTGTAGGCGCTATCAAGCACGGCAATTCCGTATCCGACATTGCCGGAAGCATGAACAGACATCTCAATAGAGGGATTGTAACCTCCGATTGAGTTTCCATGGGCACTACCACTGATGACGATGCCGTTGCATTGGTTGGGGAGCGGTTCATTGATATCCGTCGTTGTGCCGGCGGTCGTATCCTCGATGAGCACCCCAGTGGCGTCGCCACCGATCTCGACACCGTTACCCAGATTGCCGGACATCACACAGGTGCGGACCGTGTTGTGCCCCCCCGTCGAGGTGATCAAGATTCCGTCACCGTAATTGGGGACCGCATAGGTCTTGAAGGAAGGGACCCCACCGAACGTATTGAAGTTTGTGGCGTAGCTCACCGTTCCAGTGATTTCCGTTCCATTTCCGCGATTACCAGAAATAACACTGCCAAGAGGAATGACTCCCCCGATCTGCACATACTTGGAAGATCCGGAAACCAGAAGTCCATCGCCACCATTGGAGACATTGGTCGTGTCGAGCGCATCGATGCCGGCATAGTTTCCTTGGAAGGTAGTGTTGGTTGACTTATGGATTCTGGTGCCATTTCCGTAATTTCCACTGATCACGTTATAATAGGCGAAAGGGTTCTGATAATAGGCGCAACCCAGGAGTCCATTACCACTCGAGTTCTCGATATCAACACCGTCAAACCAGTTGCCAAGCGCATTGGTTCCTGATCCGTCGACGCCGATGTAATTACCACTGAGCGTGTTACTCTGGGAGCCATTCTCGATCAGGACGCCATTGAGGTGGTTGGCGGAGATCAGATTGCCGAGAGGAGGACGCTGGAAGACCGGGGTGGTCGATCCGGCGCTACCCGTGGGGTTATTGCCGTCAATGAACTGACCGCCGATCATGTTATAGGAAGAGCCGGATCCAAGGAGAATGCCGTTACGGGCATTGCCATAGGCGGCGTTCGTGCTGCCGTTGGCATCGGTGCCGATGTAGTTCTGAGAGATAGTGTTGCTTGAGGAACCGTTAAGATTAATTCCATTGCCACCATTGCCACTGATCACATTCCCAAGATTGAATCCCGTATTGATCGTCATCTGGTAGCACCCAAACGATGCCGTATTATTGGTTCCAGCGATAATTCCTACCACTTGATTTCCATAAACAGAATCAGCACCGACAAAACCTGTGTTCGTCACCCCCGGAAAAGTCAACGGAGTCCAATATCCGCTGCTGAATGTTCCATCATTGTTGCGATTGACGGAGAGGGTAGCTCCAAAAATGTTGGTTCCATTGATCAAATCGGACACCAAGGTATAAACTCCGGCCTCCGTGCTGCTGATTCCCTCAAAGTGAACATCGACATTCACTCCGGAAGGATAGGAAAAGGACTTCCAGTTCGTGAAAGTTCCATTTCTGGGTGTGTAGTCAACTAGATATCCCAAACCAAGGGTCAAAGGAATCAGTTGGTTAGTAATATTGTTTGCGGGGGCCGTGCTGTAGCCGCCACAGATTGTATAGGTTCCGTTTCCGTTATCCCAGATGCCGTAAGCCGTGATGCTCTTTGCACCAAGTGGCTTAACAGGAATGGTAACGAAACTGCTAGGCACCGTGAGATCTTGCTTGGTGAGGTCGCAGATATAGGCAACGCCAGGCCCAAGAGTACGGGTATTAGTCCCTATTTTGACAGGATAGCAGACATTACCCACCGCAAGGTCACCCATGACACTGTGACAGAAATTGTACTGAGGGTGGCCTTGCTTGACCGTGGAGTAATTGATGGTGCGGAAAGTGCCATTGGTGGAAATTGGCCCATTACCGTTGGCCGGCTGAAGATCATTGGTTGATCCAGTCCAGACCCAGCCATAATTGGTGAAACCGGGCGAAAAGATCTGGTTCGTCGTGTTCGCATAGCTGCCTGCCAGAATAATCGTATTAGATCCCTTGGTCACATTGCCTGCACTGTAGATACTGGTAGTGTTGATATTGTTGGTAGGGTAACTCACAAGATAAGAAATCCCCCCAGTACCATTGATGGGACCAGTGTAAAGAAGGCCATAATTCCCAGAAGTTCCGGTGATCATGTACCAGTCGGCATTGGTCTGCGTAGAGTTGGTGGCGAAGTTGCGGAGCCCCTGCCATCCACTTACGGTGACTGGAAAATTCGTCGCATACCATACTTGGTTTCCAGTGCTAACGGTGTTACCACCGATGAGGTTTCCAGTTGATCCGGGAAGTACCGAAATGCCGTCACCATTGTTGGCGGCCAGCGAGCCGTCAGTATTTAGCCCGATGAAGTTGCCGGAGACTTGAATGCCTAAACCTTGAAGCGTTAGGGCGGCGGCAGAAGCCCGCACCAGCGAGAGTCCCGAGATGGAAGATCCCTTTGCCGTCGTCGCGACGGTCAATCCAGATTTACCATTGAAATTGATGGAAACGACAGGATTGGAGGTGTAGCCCGGGGCCGAAGTGGCGTCGATCGTCACCGGCTTGTAAAGCACGGGAAGCGGAGAGGAGAGATTGATCGTGCCGTTGGTGGCGAAGGTGATCGTTCTGACACCATCCGATAAGGGAGCAGTATTGGCTGAGTTGATCGCCCAGCGGAGGGTTCCGGAGTTGGTCGAATCGGCAAGAGAGGTCACCGAATAGGTGCTGGCAAAGGAAGTGCCGCTTGCAAAGGCTAGCACTGCTGATGGCAGGGCAAGAAAGCGAAGAATATGATTCATGAATTATAGGAGTGTAATGAAATCTAATTCGGAAATTACAAAGTTACTTCGCTTCTCAAGACCCGCAACCGATTTTTGAAATAAATCTTATTTAGAACTTCACACCTGCAGACCAGAAGATGTTCTGGGAGACGAGATCGCTGTTCCCTGCCGAGGCGTTGTAGAAGAATGATGTAGTCCAGTTCTTCGCGAACTCCACCGTGAAGCCTACCCCCGTATAGAGGTAGTCCCGGATGCCGGAGGCACTCCAATTGCTGAAGGTCGGGCGGGTTCCTCCCAGGCTGCCGTTGATGGCATAGGGGTTCTGCATGAACTCGTGCTGCCAGTTAAGCGAGATCTGCGGCACCACAAGGATGTTACGGCTTGCCTGCCAAGTGTAGGCCGCATGGGCTCCGAGTGAGCTGAGCATGCTGGAGCTGTTCCATCCTCCCGAGTTAAAGTTCAAGCTCTGGGCTCCGGTTTCGTTGACGGAGTTGACTCCCAGGTAGGTGTACTGGAGGGAGGCGGTCGGCCCGAAGGTGAACTTGCCCTTCTGCACGTCGTAGCCCGTGGCCAGCATGGTGTCGAGTTCCCCTGCTCCAGGGGAACTATTGGCTGTACGGTTGACTCCGGTGTACTGGATCACACGGGTGGCCTGGAGGTTGTGGTAGGCTCCGCCGGCCAGGGCGTTGGCGTAGAAGCCCTTGCCGTCCTCTTGTCCGTAGGTGCCGAAGACTCCGAAGCGGACGGCGTTGTCGGTGAGACTACTTCCGGTTCCGAGGCCCGAGCCGTTAGATCCGCTCTTGGTGTAAGTTCCCTGGTAGCCGGCGTAGATGCCACTCGCGACGTTCTTATTCCACTTGTAGGTGAGGCCGGTGGTCACTCCTCCGCTCTCGGAGTTGTAGCCAGGGAGCATGTTGGCGCTATTGGCTTGGGCGAAGATGCCGTTGCCGTCGACGAACATGCCCCAGTGGTTGTCGAGTCCGGGGCGTAGGATATCCTTCTTGGAATCGAGCACTCCTTTACCCAAGCCGTCTCCGATGCCTTCCTGGAGCATGGCGTAGTTATCCGCCAGTCCGCTCATGCTAAATCCCCCACCCTCGGCGACACGCACTCCCCAGAGGCGCTGGTTAAGTTCCATGTTTTGGGCGTTAGCCTGGTTGAAGGCGATCGTTGCCACCTGCTGGTAGAAAGTCGGCATAATGGCATTGAAGGCCTGGTTGTACTCGGAGGCTGCGAGACTATCGAGCGTAGTGGAGATGACTAACTGGTCTCCGCTTGTCGCTGGGATGAAGCTGTTCAGTGCAGTTGCCACGTTCACTTGGTTCCTTCCCTGGGCTAACTGAGTGTAGCTCTGCGGTGCAATGATCACGGAGGCAGTCGGGTCGCCCTCGATCACCAGGCGGGCACGCTCACCGGCAGGGGCGATGATCGAACTGAATGTTCCCGAAATATTGGAGGCTGTCAGGAAAACGATCTTCTCGCCGTATTGGAACTGGTGTCCTCCGTAGGAGTTGATGATCAGGGCACCTCCCAAGGTGGCCGTTCCGCTCACCACAAGCATGTCGCTGAGTCCGTTGTCGATTTGGATGAGCAGGGTGCCACCCGAAGTCTGGTTGAAGTTGCCGTTCACAGTCAGAGTTCCCGGGCTAGTGCCGGGAGCGACCATTCCGCCGTTAGTCAGGTTGCCGACCACAGTTCCATTACCCTGAAGGATACCGCTTGCTCCGATATTAATACCTTTGGCAGCGGAGACGATGCCACCATCCATGACCGTGAGGGAACCACTGGAAGCATTACCGATCACAAGTACGCCTGTATTGTTCCAAACCGACCCACTGCCGGAAACGATCACCGAGTTGTTTGAAGAACCTGGGGTGTAGCTGATGTAACTGTTTGAACTAAATAGTGTTCCTCCATTGGCGATGATAAGGGAGTTGCCTGATCCAGCATCTCCCAAAATCAAGTTCCCGGAGTTTGTCCAGAATGACCCGGATCCCGTGACAATCACCGAGTTTCCAAAAGAGTTTGTAGAACTGGCAATCGTGGCTGATCCACTGAACAGGCCGCCTCCGTTTGTGATCAGGATGGAGTTTCCGGACGAGACATTGCTCTCGCTGTAGCTACCAAGCTCCAAGGATCCGGCATTGCTGATGAGAGATCCGGCGCCGTTAACAATAACGCTGTTGCTCGATCCCGAGGCGCCGATGCTGGTGAAGAGGGAACAGGTGACTGTGGCGCCATTGCTGATCATCAAGCTATTGCCACTACTGACATTGCCGATGAGCAATTCGCCTGCATCGAGTTGGCTGCCCATGCCGGTGACAAGAGCCCAGTTGTTGGATGTACCAGTCAATACTTCGGTGTCCTTCTGAGTACCTGTGCCAAAGATTGTGAGGAATGAGTGCACAAAACCCCCGTTGGTGATCACCAGGGATTTTCCACTGTACTTGTTGCCGACGCAGAGTGTTCTCGGACCTCCAAGCTCGCCAGGAGAGGCTCCTGCGCTGAGAACAATGTCAAAGATTCCCCCGTCCACCCTGAGTTGCCCCCCATCGACGCGGTAGCCGGTGCCGGTATGACTTTCCCCGGTCAGGATTGTCGTGCCGCTGCCATACTGCTGGATCATGGCGTAGGAATTGGTGGCGGTTGCCCCTAAAATGTGGCCTGATATGGTCAGCGTGTCGCTCTGGTTGAGACCGAGACTACCGGTTCCTTCACCGAAAGTAATCGTCTGGACGTTCAGGGTCATGTTGGAGTCCATACCTCCCTTCAAACCGACTTCAACTGTTCCCACCGAATTGGTGACGCCTGAGATGATGAGGTTGGAGGCGGCGAGCGTTCCCCCGGAGAGAAGGGTTACGGTGCCCGTTCCGGCATTGTCGGGAGAAGCGGCAACGTAAAGAGACCCGCTGTTGGACCAGACCGAACCCTCTCCCGCTATGACAACGGAGTTGTTGGATCCGGCGACCGCAGTGACATAGCCATCCCGATCATACAACTTACCCCCATTGGTGATCGTGAGGGAGTTGCCGGAGCCCTCGTAACCGATGGTGACATTGTAGGCGTTACTCACCACCGAATTACTCGTAATGGTCAATCCATTGGCATTGCCATTGGTGGTGTAGCCGACATAAGTACCTCCGAAGTTTGTGGACAGACCATTTGAAAAAGTTGGCGTCTGACCATTGGTATCAAATCCAACGACAAGTCCCGCCGTGGTCATCGTACCCGCACCGTCATAGTTGGGACTCGCGGAGGAATCGTAGGTGGCGAGTGAAATCGTGGCCCCGACATTGCTTCCCGAGAGCTGTCCCCAGAGTGAGCCGACGTAGGGATTGCCCGGCACGCTGTAATTGAACAGAACGGTGCCGTTCGGAGTTACGGAATCCAGGAAGGTAAAATTGGAAGAACCGGAGGTGACCCCGGAACCCGAGAAATAGCCATTCGTATAGGTTGACACCGTGAAAGTTCCGCTTCCACCGAGCGAGGCTGAGGAGTAGCTCCAGACACTTCCAAGAAGCGAGAGGTACTGCGTCCATTGCGTCGCAGTGGAGTAGGTCGGTGGCGTGGTCGAGCTTGCGGCGGTCAGATTGGTCAGCGTGTTTGTGGGGGACATGTAGGCCCAGTGCGTGTCGTAAGAGATCGGGCTTCCATCCATGGTCTGCATCAGAAAATTCGTCGCCCCATTATAGGAAGCCATCTGCCCCACCCCCACATTCGTATTGCCGTTAGCCACGAAGTTCATGCTGACCTGACCACTGGAAGAGATGGTGCCCGAGATCGAACTCGTACTCCCATTGGTCGAACCAATGTAGGCGATGGCAGTCCCAGTGAAGATCGTTTCATTGGTGCCGTTATTATTGGTGTAGTAGGCACTGTTGATATCCCAAAGAGTCTGATCACCCACAGGAACCGGCGCGTTGCTAACCATCGTTCTGTACGCCAGCGTAAGGTTTGAAGGAACGTAGTAGTAGGGATTGGAAATTAGAATTGAGGAATAATCAGTCGCCCGCACAAAAGGGGAAATCAGTACTAATAAAATCAGTACCTTCAGGAGTATGGCTCGACGAATGATTCTAGTGGAAAAATTCATCATCCGTTCAAGATGGCGCGCATACTGGAAAGTGATGGAGTGTGATGCCGAGGTCATGGGTGTAAAAAAGCTCTGAAGTATTTGTACGAGCAGAAAGCAACCATAGATATGAAGGCACCACTCTTAACCTGTCTAACAATTTCCAAGTAGCAGCAGAAAATAGTATCAAAATCGAAGGCAAAGTCATCATTCGTACAAAGGAGCGGGCAATTTTGATTCGAAAGTCGAATGCGTCAGAAACTGCCAATAAATTCAATCTAAAGTCAACAGATTTAATCTTACGCTGATTTAACCAGTTAAAACTTTATTCGCAGCTGAGTCGTGTTTTCACAGCTCCTGACTCCAGTTGCTTTTCCGAGTGGCCCAGACATGACTCGGACTGATTTTTAAACTTGATGAAGTGATTTGTTTTGAGAAAATCTGATATAATCTGTCCACGTATGCAGCTTCCTTTCTTCGAATCGAAGACTGGCAGTGCAGGTCCGCGTGGGCTGATTGTATGGCATCGGAGCTCATTGCAGATAATTGCAGATAAAATTACTCCAGCCATTATCTCGGAGAATGAATTCCCGCACACACCACATTTAATTTAATGTGGGGTGTCCGTAACATCTATCCATATACTCGGGCTCAGACCTAGACTGCAGCAGGCGCATCACGAGGAGTGTCGGCAGCAGGCGCAGCATTCTGATCAGCATCTGTGTTGTCGTCCCTTCCTGCTGTGTCCAAAACTCCGGGAGTATCGGGCGTTTGGGCAGCGAGAACCTTCTGAGAGGCTTGTTGCTCAGGAAACACGTTGCACAACTCAAGAAGCAGGAGTCCGGAGCAAGAAGATGGAGCACCTGATTGACAGCCGTCGCTGTCTTGCATTGGGCCATGAACGATCAAGGTCCAGTACTCTTGGAGGCAGCAATCGAGAAACTTGTGAGGAATTGAGACGATTTCTTCATTCACAGTATTGTATTTCAAGAGTCCAGAATCTATTATGGGAGGTGCCGACGTTAACTCGAAGGGCTCCGACAGATAAAGCTGTACTCAAAACTTGTAGGATGCTTGGTATTTTGCCTACGTTGATTTCAGAGCTGAATGAGATGCCCAAAAATCAGCTTTGCCAGAAGCCTTGAATTTTAGAGCTGTGCTGCTTGAGCTAATTGAGATTTTAATGCGTCAATATTATTTATATTAAATTCAGTAATTGATTG